>CAMBOY010000036.1 GCA_945869245.1 Hydrogenophaga intermedia | reverse complement strand
GAGCTCGTGCGGGTAACGCGCCTGCATGCCTTCCAGGCCCACCAACTGCAGCACCTCGGTCACCCGCTGTTCGCGTTCGGCGGGTTTGAGTTGCGCGATGCCAAAGGCCACATTGCGCGCCACCGTCAGGTGCGGAAACAGCGCGTAGTCCTGGAACACCATGCCAATGCGCCGCCGCTCGGCCGGCACATGCTGGCCTTGGCCGCTCACTGTGTCGCCTTCTAGCGTGATCTGCCCCTGGCTGACTTTTTCCAGCCCGGCGACCGCGCGCAGCAGCGTGGTCTTGCCACAGCCCGAGGGGCCGATCAGCACCCCGATGTCGCCAGCGCGCAGGCCCAGCGTCACACCGTCCACCGCGGCGGGGCCGCTGGCGGTGTAGCGCACACAAAGATCGGAGACCTGCAGGAACATGGATGCCATTGTAGATAACTACAATTCTCATTTAGTTTGCGAAAGATCAACACCTTGATGCCGCGCTGGTTGGCCCATACGGGTCTATTGCTTTTTACGCTGTGTTTGATGCTGCCGGTGCTGGCCCTCTTGGGTTCGTGGGCGGGCTTTGGCGCGGCCGAGCGCGACGTGCTGTTGCAAATGGCGCAGACGGTGCTGCCGGAGTACGCACTCACCAGCTTGGTGCTGTGTGTGTCGGTGGCGCTGGGCGTGGCGGTGGTGGGCGCGGCCACCGCCAGCGCGGTGACGCTGTTCGACTTTCCTGGCCGGCGCTGGTTTGAATGGGCACTGCTCTTGCCGCTGGCCATGCCAGCGTATGTGGTCGCTTACGCCTACACCGACGTTTTGCAGTTCAGCGGGCCGTTTCAGACCTGGGTGCGCGAGGCCTTTGACCTGCGCGGGCGGGTGTTTCCCGAGGTGCGCAGCACCTGGGGCGCGTTCTGGGTGTTCACCTTCAGCCTGTATCCCTATGTGTATCTGCTGGCCCGCACCGCCTTGAGCGAGCGCGCAGCCCAGCTGATGGAAGCCGCCCGCTTGCTGGGCGCGCCGCTGTCGCGGCGTATCCGTGAGGTGGCGCTGCCGCTGGCGCGCCCGGCCATCGCCGCCGGGGTGGCGCTGGCGCTGATGGAAACGCTGGCCGACTTTGGTGTGGCCAGCTATTTCGGCATCCAGACCTTCACCACTGGTGTCTACAAGGCCTGGTTGGTGATGGACAACCGCGCCGCCGCCGCCCAGCTCTCTACCCTGCTGCTGGCCACGGTGGCGGCTCTGCTGTGGGTGGAGCACCGGGCGCAGTCGCGCATGCGGTTTGCCAGCCTGCGCGGCCAGCGCAGCAGCGACGAGGCGCAGCCGGTGCGCCTGAGCGGCGGGCGTGCGGCCCTGGCGGTGGCCGTGTGCGGCCTGCCGGTGCTGGCCGGCTTTGTGCTGCCGGTGGTGTTTATGCTGCGCCCACTGATCGGCGGCTGGGCCGAACTGCCGTGGCGCGACTTCGGCGGCTGGGCCTTCAACAGCGTCAGTCTGGCCGGCACCGCCGCTGTGCTGGCCACCGCCTTGGCGCTGCTGCTGGCCTTTGCCCAGCGCATGCAGCCGGGCTGGGCCACCCGCACCGCGGTGCGCATCAGCAGCCTGGGTTACGCCGTGCCTGGCGCGGTGGTGGTGGTGGGCCTGTTGCTGCCGGTGGGCTGGCTGCAGGCCGTCTCACCCGACACCGCCGTGGGCTACACCATCACCGCCACGGTGCTCGGCATTGTCTGGGCCTATCTGGTGCGCTTCACCGCCGTGGCGCTGCAGTCGGTGCAAAGCGGCTACGCCCGCTTGCCCAGCAGCTTGGACGAATCGGCCCGCATGCTGGGCACCACTGGCGCGGCGCTGGTGTGGCGGGTGCACGCGCCGCTGCTCAAACGCTCGGTGGCTGCCGCGCTGCTGCTGGTGTTTGTGGATGTGATGAAAGAGCTGCCCGCCACCCTGGTGCTGCGCCCCTTCAACAGCGACACCCTGGCGGTGGTGGCCTACCAGCTGGCGCGCGACGAGCGCCTGGGCGAGGCCGCCTTGCCCGCGCTGGCGCTGGTGCTGGTGGGGCTGGTGCCGGTGATCATGCTCAGCCGCACGTTGCGCCAGCGCTGAGACCGCGCTTCAGCCCCGCGCGTCAAACGTCACCCGCTGGTTCACCCGGCGGTGCGGCCAGTAATCGGCCACCGCGTAGTGTTGGGTGCTGCGGTTGTCCCACACCACAATGCCGTGGGGCTGCCAGTCGTGTTGCAGCACAAACTCGGGGCGCTGTATCCACTGATACAGAAACTGCAGCACACCCTGGCTTTCGCGCGGGTCCAGGCCGACGATGTGGCGGGTGAACAAGCTGTTGACAAACAAGCAGGGCAGGCCGGTGTCGGGGTGGCGCAGCACCACCGGGTGTCGCACCGCTGGGTGCTGGCGCTGCGCCTGGGCAAAGGCCTCGGGGCTGCGGCGCAGCAAAAATTCGCGCAGGCCGCTGATTTCCCAGCTGTGCTCGGCCATCAGGCCGTCCAGATAGGTTCGCATGCGCTCGGACAGCGCGGCGTAGGCCAGCCGGGTGCTGGCAAAACAGGTGGCGCCGCCCAGTGGCGGTGTCTCGGCGATTTGCACCACCGTGCCAGCGGGTGGGCGGGCGTGCCACGACATGTCGCTGTGCCACACATCGATATTGGGTGGGCGCTCGGCGTCGTTGACGATGGTGTCGATCAGGGGCTCGTTGGGGCGGCGGTCCAGCAGCGAATCGGTGGCGATGGGGCCAAACACCTGGGCGAAAGCCAGGTGCTGTTCGGGCGTGAGCGGCTGCGCTTCGAAGCACAGCACCTCGTGGGTGTGCAGCGCTTGGCGCAGCTCGGTCTGCACCACATCGGGCAGGGGCTGGCGCAGGTCCAGGCCGCGCACCCAGGCGGCAAAGCCGGGGCGGCGCGGTTGCAGGTCCAGGTGTCGACAGGTGGGTGCGGTCATCAGCGGATGTCCTCAGTCGCGACTGTTTTCTCGGTCACCACCGGAGTGATCAGACCGTGTCCTTGGTTTTGCCAGTGCACCAGCTCGGTCATGGCCGACGGGGCGACTTCGACGAAGTCCTGCAGCTCCTCGACGCGGTAGCCAAAGTCGCTGAGCGCCAAGCCACACACCCGGAACTTCACGCCCTGGCTGGCGTAGTAGCGCATGCGCTGCACCGCGTCGGCGTAGCGGGCTTCGTTTTTGCGCGCCAGCGTCACCAGCTCGGTGCCGTGGATGACCACCACCACGCTCATGTCTTCGGGCAACAGGCTGTAGGGCGCGTCGGTGAGCGGGTTCATGAACGAGCGCAGCCAGAACAGCGCAGCGCCAATTTTGTCCGGGTGGTCGAGGTAAAAATCGAACACCGCTTTGGGCTGCTGGTAGGGCGTCTGCACCCGCTTGGCCTGGGCGTGTGCTGGGGCGCTGGCGCTGGCCAGGGCAAGCACCAGGCCGGTGGCGATGGCCGTCAGGGCGAGGGTGCTGCGAGAGGGGGTGAGTTGGCGCATGGGGCTCCCCTGGGATGGGTGCCGCTGGTGGCGCCCCCAACAGGAATCGAACCTGTATCTAGCGCTTAGGAGGCGCTCGTTCTATCCATTGAACTATGGCGGCACGGCCTGTGTGCACAGGCCAGCGGCATTGTAGCGGCGCAGTGTGTGTGTTCTCGTGCGCTTCAGTCGTAGCGCAGGGTGAAGATCAGGTCGATGGCTTGGGTGTTGCCAGCTTGTGCGCGCAGGGTTAGGCGGCGCGACAGATCGTAGAGCATGGACAAGGTGCCCAGGGTGCCGCCCAGGCTGTGTTCGTAGCTCAGGTAGAGCTTGCTGCTCAGACGTTTGCCCAGCGTCAGGCTGGCGGCCTGGGTGCTGCCGTCGGCTTGCTCGCGCGGGCCGCGCAGATTGAGTTCATCGAGCCCCAGACGCAGGGCGATGTCGCCGCCGGGGCCGCCGCCTTGGCCCAGCAGCAGGGCGAGTGCGGCTTGCTGCAGGATGGCGGCTTCGGCGCCGGCGCCGGTGGCCGGACGGCCCAGTACCAGCCAGGCGAGTTTTTCGCTGTCGGGCAGGTTGGGCTCGGACACCAAGGTGGCGCGCGGTGCCTGGGCGCTGCCGTTGACCTGCACGCCCACCCAATCGATGCCGGCGTCGGTGTGCGAACGCACCGCCAGGATGTCGAGTGTGGGGTCGTCAAAGGGGCCGGCAAAGCGCAGCACGCCGGTCTGGATGCGCAAGTCTTGCCCGTAGGCGCGGTAGCTGCCGCCGACGGTGCGCACCTCGCCCTGCACGCGGGGAGTGGGCAGCTGCTCGGTGCTGCGCAGCTGCAACTGGCCGGCCAAGCGCGCTTGCAGTCCGCGCCCGCGCACCTCAAAACGATCGCCCAAATCGAGCTTGACCAGCACGTCAGGGATCAGGGGCTTGGCTTGGCTGTTGCCACCGCCACCGCCGGCCTGCGCGGCGCTGCCGACCCGACCGCCGCGCACCACCACGTCGCTGCCGAGTTGGGGGCCGCTTTCGTCGGGCAGGACAAACAGGGCTTCGGTGGCGCGGATGTCGCCGCGCAGGTGCAGGCGCTGGCCCTGCAGCCGGGCGTCGGTGCTGCCGCTGATGCTGAGTTTCTGGTCGGGGCGGTTGCTCACGCGCAGGCGCTCAGCCTGGACCTGCAGCTGAATCAGCGGCACCCGCTGACCTTGTTCGGTGGTCCAGCTGGCCTCGCCTTGGGCGGTCAGGGTGCCACCGACCTCGGGTCCACCCGCGCCATAGATGCGCAGGCGCTGCACCTGTAGCCGGTCGCCCTGCAAGCGGGCCTGCAGTTCGCCTTGTTCAAAACGCAGGCCGTTGACCACCGAGGTCAGGCCCAGGTCTTGGCCCAGCACGTCGCCCGACCAGTCGGGCTGGGCGCGGCTGCCACCGAGCTGCGCCTTGAGCTGCAATTGTCCTTGGGCGCGCCAGCCGGGCGGCGCCAGCGACTGCCAGAGCGTGAGGTCGGGCAGATCGGCTTGCAGCCGGCCGCTGATCGGGCTGCTGGCGGGCCAGGTGTCGTTGGCCAGCGGCCATGTCAGGCGCAGCGGGGTGCTGGCGTCGGCGCTGGCGCGGCCCATGCGGCGGCTGGCCCATTGGGCCTTGAGCTGGCTTTGGCCTTGCTGCAGCGTCCAGCGCAGGGCCAGGGTGTCGATGCCGGCCTGTCGCTGCTCGGCGCTCAGGCCGGGCAGGTCCACCCGCAGGTCGCCGCGTTCGCGCTCGATAGACAACAGGGCTTCGCTGGCCAGGGGGTCGGCGCCCAGCCGCACGCGCCACTGGCCTTGCAGGCTGAGGTCGCCGCCCAAACCGGCTTGGGCCAGCGGGCCGGGGCTGGCACCCGACCTCGCACTCGCGCCGCTGAGTCGTTGCCAGCTGCGGTGGGCGGCGTCGGCCCAGGCCAGTGGCAAGCCGCGCCAGCCGCCTTGACTGCTGAGGCCTTGGGGGCCCCAGCGCAGCTCACTCCAGTGCAGCTCGGCGGGCTGGGTGGCTTCGCCGTGGCGCACCGTCCAGCGGGCGTTGTCGGCTTGCACCGACCAGCCGCTGGCGCTGGGCTCGGCCTGCAGCGTCCAGGGTTGGGCCAGCTGCAGGACCCAGCGTTCGCCAGCCTGGCTGGCCACTTGCAGTGTCTGCAGCACCAGCTGGTGGCCACCGTCGAGCCGCCAGTCGCCTTGCGCTTCGGTGCGCCAGGTTTGGGTGTCGTGGCGGTGTTGGCCTTGCCAGTGCCAGCGTGCGCTGGCGCCTTGGCCTTGTACGTCCAGCGCCAGCGTGGGCGATGTGAATGGCACACCCCCTACCGCCAGATTGTGGGCGGCCCAGCGCGCTTGCCAAGCCAGCTGAGGCCAGGCGCCGCTCCATTGGCCTTCGCCTTGCAACGCGCCCTGCAGGCTGGGCAGCGTCAGTGGCGGCAGATGGCGCGACAGCAGGGGCAGTGCGGCCCAGCGCTGCCAGCTGCTCTGCAGGGTGTGCAGCTGAGGCAGTTTCAGCGTCCATTGGCCCTGTCCGCCCTGGGGCGACCACTGGCCTTGGGCCTGCATGCGGTTGCCGTCCAGCACCAGGTCCAGCTGGCCCTGCACCCGCTGGCGCGCGCCGTGCCATTGGCCCTGAGCGTCCAGCGCCAGGCCACGCCAACGCAGCCAGGCGTTGTCTATATCGATGCGCCCGGCCTCGATGCCCTGGGTATGCCACAGGCCCTCACCGCGCAGCACTTGGGTCTGCCCCTCGCGCGGCAGGCTGGCGCTGGCACTCAGGCGCACACCTTGTGGCGTGGCGCTGGCGCTGGCATCGGCGCTCACGGGCTCGGCGGGCAGGCCACCCCAGAGCGCTTGCAGCGACACGGCGCGCATTTGCAGCTGGCCGCTCCAAGGGCTGCCGTCTTGGTTCCATTGGCCTTGCAGCTGCAGGCGACCGCCGCCGGCGCCGATGTCGGCTTGGGTGATGGTCAGGGTGGGCGCTTGCCAGCGTGCTTGCACCTCGCCGTCTTGCAGGGGGAGCAGGCCTTGGTCGGCCGGGCCGGGGCGCTGGTTGCGCAGCGTCAGGTCCACGGCCAGGGCGGGGCCGTCGGGGGTCACCCGGGCGCTGCCATCCAGCTGGGTGCGGGGCGCCTGTGGCCACAGCCAGGCCAGGTCGAGCGTGCGCCATTGGGCTTGGGCCTGCACCAGCGGTGTGTTGGGGTGCCAGGGTTGCAGGCCGGCGTTCAGGTTCAAGCCCGGGCCGGCGTCGCCTGCGGCGGTGCGGGCGTTCAATTGCAGCGCCCAGTCTGGCACGACCTGCCCGGCTTGGGTGGGCAGGGTGCCGTTCAGGCTGGCTTGCACCGCCAGCGGCTCGGGCCGGCCATTGGGCAAGGTCACGTTGACCGCGCCACGGAGCGTGGCCTGCAGGGTGCGCTGCTGGCCTTCGCTCAGCTGCAGCCGCCCTTGGTATTGCCCTTCGGCCCAGTCCAGCCGGTCGAGCTGCAGATGGTGCTCGGCGTCCCCGGGGTCGCTGGCTGTGTGGGGTGCGGTTGCGCGCTGGTAGCGGTAGCGCCCCTGCGCGCTCAGGCGCACCAGGGTGGCGCCGCTCACCTGCAGTTCGCCCACCGACCAGCGGGTATCGGCGTGTTGCACCCAAGGCCAGAGCAGCGGCGGTGGCGCCTGGCTGGGTTGGGGTGGGCGCTCGTCGCGCACCTGCACCCGCTCGGCGTGCAGCGCGTTCAGTGGCAGCTGGCGGCTGCGCCACAGCGCCCACAGCGCCGACGCTGTGTCGGTGCCGCTGAGCGTCCAGCGCAGGTCTTGCACTTCAACGGTCAGTCCTTCGGCTTGCCAGCGCACTTGGGCGATGGCGCCGCCATGCCGAACACTGCCGCTGGCCCCGTCGATGTGGAGAGCGGCCGGTGTCCAGGGTTGGGCCAGCTCCAGAGCACGCTGCAGCGAGCCGTCTTGCCCCGACCAGTGCCACGCGCCGACCGCGCCCGCGCCCAGCGCGCCCAGCAGCAGCGCGCCGCTCAGGGTGCCCCACAGGCCGAAGCGGCGGCGTTGAGGTGCTGGTGGTGGTCCCGCTGGCGGTGTGGGCTCCGGCGCTGTGCTGTGGCTGGCGGTGTGATCGGTCATGGCCTTAGAACACAAAACCCACCCGCAGGTGCATGCGCCAGCGGCGTGGGGTGAGGCCGTAGGCCAGGTCGGCCTGCAGCGGGCCGACCGGGCTGTTGAAGCGCACCCCGGTGCCCACACCCCAATGGGCCCGCAGTTCGGATGGCTGGTTTGCCACCGCTCCGGCGTCTACAAACAAGGTGTGTTCCCAGCTGCGGCCATTACCCCAAGTCAAGGGGCGTTGCCATTCCACGCCGCCAGCGGCTTGGTAGCGGCCGGGGTTGACCGTGCCCGCGCTGTTGGCCACGCCGATGGAGCGCGGCGCATAACCGCGCACGCTGCTGTCGCCGCCGAGCAAAAAGCGTTCGGTGGCTGGTACCTCGGCCGATGGCGCAGCCCACAGCGCGCCGGCGTCACCACGCAGCGCCATGCGGCCTTGCGCCCCCAGCGGCCAATAGCCCAGCCAACGGGTGCGCAGTTTCACAAACGGGTGGCGGGTGTCGCCCAAGGTGGTGCCGGCGCCCAGTTCGGCCCCAAAGGCGTGGCCTTGGTTGGGGTAGGGCTCTTGGTCAAAGCGCCGGCGCGTCCAAGCGTAGTTGGCGCTCACCGCGCTGTCGCGCCGTAGCACACCACCTTCCACCGAACGGTCGCGGTTGGCTTGTACAAACAGGCTGCGTTGCCAGGTGCCCAGGTCTTGGGTTTGGCCCACACGCAAACCGTTGCCGACGATTTGCAGCTCCTGGGTGTCTAGGCGCGACCAGTCCCACTGCGCGACCCAGCGCCAGCCTTGGGCATCCGGGCGGGAGCGCCATTGCTCGCTCCAGTGGCGCTCATCGCGCTGCAGTTCGCCTTTGGTCAGCAGCTCGCCGCCCACGCCGGGCAGTCTCCAGTGGCGGTGCTCCAGCGTCAGGCGTGGGCCTTTGTCGCGGCTGGCGCCCACGCCCAGCATCAGGCGCTGGCGCTTGGCCTCGCGCAACTGCACCCGCACCGGCGAATCGGCGCCGCTCTCGCTGGGCTCCACCGACACAAACACCGATTCGTACCAGCCGGTCTCCATCAGGCGGCGCTGGGCGTCCTGCACATCGCTCAGCCGGTATTCGGCCCCGGGTTTGACACCACTGATACCCAGCAGGTTCAGCGCAGGCGCGGTGTCGTAGCGCTCGGCGCCTTCCACCGTCACCGGTCCCAGAGTCACTGCCACGCCGCTGTCGATCTCGATCGACAGGCGCACTTCCTGGGTGTTGGGGTCCACATCGGCCAGGCTATTGCCGATGCGCGCGGCCGGGTAGCGCTGGGCGCTCAGGCGGCGCAGGGCTTCGCCTTTGGCGCGGTCCCAGCCGGCTTGGGTGAAGCGTTCGCCCACCGGCAGCGCCCACTGCTGTTTGAGCGCGTCGGTGGCGGCGCTGTCGCTGGCCACCGCCCCGCTGGTGTAGATGTCGACGCTGGCGATGCGGCTGGGCGGGCCGGGCTCGATGTCGGCGATCACCTCACCCATGGGGTGGTTGCCGGATGCCTCACGCCGCAGCCGCACCACCGGCGTGAACCAGCCCTGCGTGCCCAGCAACTGGGCGATGTCGTCCACCGCCAGCTCCAGCAGCCGGTCCAGCTCGGCGTCGCTCAGGTCGTCCTGGCGCTGGTAACGGCGCAAGGACAGGTTGTTCTGCAGCAGCGCTTTGGCCTCATCGGGCGCGCGCACGGTTAGGCCAAAACGCAGTGTGTCGGTCGTGGCCGCTGTGGCATTGGCGGGTGGTGGGTTGGCTTCGGTGCCCGTTTGGGCGCAGGCCGGCGCAGCGCACAGGCCCAGCGGCAGAAGGATGACAATTGGCCAGCCGCCCATGGGGCGCCAGCCCCACAGGTTCACGGGCATATCGGCGGATGTTCAGCGGCGCGGTGGCGCCGGGCGTCGATTCACTTCGACAACAGGCGCATCGCGTCTTCCAGGCCCTTCAAGGTCAGCGGGAACATGCGCTGCCCCATGAGCTGCTGCACGATGGCGATGCTCTGCCGATACTGCCACACGCCTTGCGGTTCCGGATTGATCCAGGCGAATTTTGGGAACGCGTGTGTGAGCCTTTGCAACCATTCGGCGCCGGCTTCGTCGTTGTTGTATTCCACACTGCCGCCGGGCTGCAGGATTTCGTAGGGGCTCATGGTCGCGTCGCCCACAAAAATCAGCTTGTAGTCCTTGTTGTACTTGCGGATGATGTCCCAGGTGGCGAACTTCTCGGCAAAGCGGCGGCGGTTGTTCTTCCACATAAAGTCGTAGACGCAGTTGTGGAAGTAATAAAACTCCAGGTGTTTGAACTCGCCCTTGACCGCTGAAAACAGCTCCTCCACCCGCGCGATGTGCTCGTCCATCGTGCCGCCCACGTCCATCAGCAGCAGCACTTTGACGTTGTTGTGCCGCTCCGGAACCATCTTGATGTCCAGATAACCCGCGTTGGCGGCGGTGGCGCGGATGGTGTCGGGCAGATCCAGCTCCAGGTCGTTGCCCTCGCGCGCGAATTTGCGCAGTCGGCGCAGCGCCACCTTGATGTTGCGGGTGCCCAGCTCCTGGGTGTCGTCGTAGTCGCGGTAGGCGCGCTGGTCCCACACCTTGACCGCACTTTTGTTGCCACCCGCACCGCCAATGCGAATGCCCTGCGGGTTGTGCCCGCCGTGGCCAAACGGCGAGGTGCCGCCGGTGCCGATCCAGCGGCTGCCACCGGCGTGGCGCTCGTTTTGTTCTTCCAGCCGTTTTTTGAGCGTCTCCATCAGCTCATCCCAATCCATTTTGGGCGCCTGGGTTTTTTGCTCGTCCGTCAGCAGGCGCTGCATTTCCTGGCGCAGCCAGTCGGCGGGAATCGGTTTGGTGAAGTCGGCGAGCAGCTCAACGCCTTTGAAGTAGGCGGCAAACGCGCGGTCGAATTTGTCGAAGTGCTTCTCGTCCTTGACCAGCGCGGTGCGGGCCAGGAAGTAGAAGTCGTCCATGCTGCAGGCGTCCGGGTTGGTTGGCCCCACCACCTGCGCCTGCAGCGCTTCAAGCAGCGTCAAAAATTCCTTGACCGACACCGGCACCTTGGCCGCGCGCAGGGTATAGAAGAAGTCGATCAGCATGGGGTGGTCTTCAAGTCCAATCGATGTCCCGCAAGGGCGGTTGTGGCTCGTTCTTGATCTCGCGCATCACCCGATCCCACGCCTCTGCGCTCTCGTCTGAGAGCGCAGGCAAATCCTTGAGCACCTCCGCCAGCGTCCGGGGGGGCGGGCTGGGCTGAGCTTGGTCAGCCGCTGCTTGTGGTGCTTGCATGGGGTGTCCTTTCGCGTGCAGCGACCGTTCACCGGTTCCGCTGGTTCATGAACACCAGCTTCTCAAACAGCGTGGTGTCTTGCTCATTTTTCAGCAAGGCGCCCACCAGCGGCGGCACCGCCACCTTGCTGTCGGCGCTGTGTAGCGCTGCGGGTGGAATGTCTTCGGCCATCAGCAATTTGAGCCAGTCGATCAGCTCCGAGGTGCTGGGTTTCTTCTTCAGGCCCGGCAGCCCGCGGATGTCGTAGAAGGTTTTCATGGCCGCGGTCAGCAGCTCGTCCTTGAGCCCGGGAAAGTGCACCTCGACGATGCGCTTCATGGTGTCGGGCTCGGGAAACTTGATGTAGTGGAAGAAGCAACGGCGCAAAAACGCGTCGGGCAGCTCTTTTTCGTTGTTCGAGGTGATGAACACCAGCGGGCGGTGTTTGGCCTTGATGAGTTCACGCGTCTCGTAGCAGTAGAACTCCATGCGGTCGATTTCGCGCAGCAGGTCGTTGGGGAACTCGATGTCGGCCTTGTCGATTTCGTCGATCAGCAGCGCCACCGGCGCGTCGGCGGTGAAAGCCTGCCACAGCACCCCCTGCACGATGTAGTTGCGGATGTCCTGCACCCGCGCGGCGCTGTCGGCGGTGTTGAGCTGGCTGTCGCGCAGGCGGTTCACTGCGTCGTACTCATAAAGGCCCTGCTGCGCTTTGGTGGTGCTTTTGATGTGCCATTGCAACAGTGGCAGGCCCAGCGATTGGGCGACTTCTTCGGCCAGCATGGTTTTGCCGGTGCCCGGTTCTCCCTTGACCAGCAGCGGGCGTTGGAGGGCGATGGCCGCATTGACCGACAGCATCAGGTCGGCGGTGGCCACGTAGTTGTCAGTGCCTTGAAATTTCATGATGAGACTGTATGGGCTGTCAGACACAGGAGCCGTCAGCGCGTTCAAGAAGACATTGCTGATTGCTTGGCTCTATATAATCAAAGATTGATTTTTATCAAACCGTCACCCATTGTGCTTGGAAAATGAACACTCTGAAGACCACGATCGTCCGTACCGTTGTCGCCGCAGCGACGCTCGCCGCCGTCGCGGTTTCCGCCCAAGCCCAGGGTGTCACCGGTGATGTTGCCGCCGGCAAACAAAAAGCCGAGATGTGCATCGGCTGCCATGGCATCCCGGGCTACCAAAACAGCTTCCCCGAAATCCACAAGGTGCCGATGATTTCCGGGCAAACCGCCCAGTACATCGTGGCATCGCTCAACGCCTACAAAAAAGGCGACCGCAAGCACCCGTCCATGCGCGGCATCGCGGGCTCGCTGACCGAGCAGGACATGGCCGATCTGGGCGCGTTCTACAGCTCACACGTGAGCAAGCAGGCCCCTGAAACCCCGAAGCCGCCCACTGCGGCGGTGGCGGCCTTGCTGGAGCGCGGCGCGTGTGCGTCCTGCCACGGCGCCAATTTCAGCAAGCCGATCGACCCGAGCTACCCCAAGATCGGTGGCCAGCACGCCGACTTCCTGTTTGTCGCGCTCAGGTCGTACAAGGTGGAAAACAACGGCGTGGTGGGGCGCAACAACGCCATCATGGGCGGCATCGCCAAGCAGTTCAGCAACGCCGAACTGCGCGCCATGTCCAAATACTTGGCCTCGGTGCAAGGCGAGCTGGCCACGGTGCCGCAGTCGCGGTTCCGCTGATTCACGGCGCTCGGCGACAAAACGCCCCGCTCAGCGGGGCTTTTTCTTGGGCGGTCAGTCTTGGGTGGCGCGTTGCCGCACGGCGGCGATATAGGCCAGCCCGTCGGGCGGGCGACCGCTGCGCTGGCTCTCCCAGAGCATGGTGCCTAGGCACTCCATCACCTCGTGGTGTGCGGCGTGCAGGTCGCCCCGGCGCGCGGTCAGCAGCTCCACCGCTTGGCGTATGCCAGGGGGCTGGTCGATGCTGCACTGCTCGCTGATCGACAAGTGCATGGACAGGTGCAAAAACGGATTGCTGCGTCCGCCGTCGGGTTGCCCCATGGCCGCCAGCGCGGCGTCCAGATCGGCAAAATCGGCGTCGTATTCAGGGTGCTCGGCCATCCACTGCGCCGCCAGCTGTTCGATGGCTTCCATCGGCGCGCTGTGCTGGCGCTTGGTGTGGACCGTGCAGAAAAACCGCCGCACATCGGCCTGTGAGGGTGAAAACATGGGCGGATTGTCGCTCAGGCGCGCAGGCACAGCGTCGACCGCACAGCGGACGCGTACAGTGGCCCCATGGTGGTGATCGACGATCCTTTTTTCTACGCGGTGGCGATTCCCGCGGTGCTCTTGCTGGGTGTGAGCAAGAGTGGCTTTGGCGCCGGCTTTGGTGCGCTGGCGGTGCCCTTGATGGCGCTGGCGGTGTCGGTGCCCCAGGCGGCTGCCATTCTGATGCCGGTGTTGCTGGTGATGGATCTGTTGGGCATAGCGGCGTTTCGGCGCCAGGTGGATCGGGTCTTGTTCTGGCGCTTGTTGTTGCCGGGCTTGGCCGGCATTGTGCTGGGCGCTGTGCTGTTCAAGACGCTGGATGCGCGCTGGGTGGCGGGTGTGGTGGGGGTGCTGACCTGGCTGTTTTTGTGGCAGCGCTGGCGCAGGGCGCAAGCCGCCGATACATCGGTGCCCGCGCCCTGGGTACAGCGGGTATTGACGGTGGCCTCGGGTTTTACCAGTTTTGTGGCCCACGCGGGCGGCCCGCCGATCCAGGCGGCTTTGTTGCCGCTGCGCCTGCCGCCGCTGGTGTTCACCGCCACGCTGGCCTACTTCTTTTTTGTCATCAACCTCGCCAAATGGCTGCCCTACGCTTGGCTGGGTTTGCTCGATGCGCGCAATATGGGCACCTCTTTGCTGCTCTTGCCTTTTGCGCCGGTGGGCGTGTGGGTGGGGGTGCGGCTGGCGCACCGCATCCAGCCGGCGTTGTTCTACCGCTTGGTGCATTGGGGCATGTTTTTGACCGGCGGCAAGCTGATCTGGGACGCCTTCGCCTGAGCGCGGCTGGGCGCTCTCGCCGTACAGTCGAGGCCATGCGACATTTCAGCTCTTTGGACGATCTGGTGGCCTGCGTCGGCCAAGATGTGGCGCTGAGCGACTGGGTGCTGGTCGATCAGGCGCGCATCCAAGCCTTTGCCGACGCCACTGGCGACCAGCAATGGATTCATGTGGACGAGGCGCGCGCCCGCGAAGGGCCGTTTGGTGCCACCATTGCCCACGGCTTTCTCACGCTCTCGCTGCTGCCCTGTTTTCTGGACAGGGCGTTGTCACTGGCGGGCTCTGGCATGGGCGTGAATGTGGGCCTGAATCGGGTGCGTTTTGTGTCGCCGGTGCCAGCTGGCAGCCGCTTGCGTGGGCATCTGCACCTGTTGGCGGCAGAGCCGCTGGGCGGTGGCGCCTGGCAGCTCATCTGGCGTTGCACGGTGGAGCGCGAAGGCGCCGACAAGCCCGCCTGTGTGGCAGAGGCGGTGGTGCGGCGTTATCCCTGATCGGGGCCGGTTTGGGCCTGGGCAAAGCCGTTTTGGCGCCAAGCCTCAAACACACTGACGGCCACCGCGTTCGACAGGTTCAGGCTGCGCTGCCCGGCCAGCATGGGCAGGCGCAGGCGTTGCGCGGCGGGAAAACGCTCGCGCAGCTCGGGCGCCAGGCCCCGGGTCTCACTGCCGAACACCAGCCAATCACCGGCCTGAAAAGCCTGGGCAAATACGCTGTGGCTGCCTTTGGTGGTGAAGGCAAACAGCCGGTCGGCGGCGGGTTGGGCGGTGGCCAAAAAGGCGTCCCAGCCCGGGTAGCGCCGCACGCTGGCGTATTCGTGGTAGTCCAGTCCTGCGCGGCGCAGCTGTTTGTCGTCCATCGAAAAGCCCAGCGGCTCCACCAGATGCAACTGGCAGCCGGTGTTGGCGCATAGGCGGATCACGTTGCCGGTGTTGGGCGGGATTTCGGGTTCGACCAGAACGATGTGGAACATGGCAATCAGGCGGGTGGGGTGCGGGCCAGCACCACCGCGCTGACCGAGCGCGCGCCGGCGTTGAGCAAAGTGGTGGCCGCTTCGGACAGGGTGGCGCCGGTGGTCATGACATCGTCGACCAGCAGCAGGCGCGCATTGTGCACGCGCGCCGCTGTCTCGGGGTGCACGCCAAACACTCCGCGCAAATTGACGCGCCGCTCGGCCGCGCTCAGCCGGTGTTGGTCGGGCACTTCGGCCAGTCGAACCAGCGCCTGGGGCAGGCCTTTGTGGCGGTGATCACCGTGCAGCAGGCCTTTGGCCAGTTCCCAGGCCTGGTTGTAGCCGCGCTCGGCCAGCCGGCCCGTGCTCAGGGGTATGGGCAAGATCGCCTCGATGTCGTCGAGCGCGAGGGGCAGATCGCGCAGCAGGCCGTGCCAGGCGCTGTTCAAGCCGAGCTCGCCGTGGAACTTCCAGCGCGCGATCAGGCCGTCCCAGGGGTAGGAGTAGTCGAGCGCGGCATGGCAGGCGCTCAGCGCTGGCGGGTGCTGGCGGCAATCGGGGCAGATGCCCGCGCCCCAGCGGCAGGCGCAGCGCAAGCAGCGCGCGGTGGGTGGCGCGAAGCGCTGCAGACATGCGCCACACGTCCATCCCGGGCACCACAGGCCACAGACCGGGCAGAGCCCGGGGCGTTGAGACCACAAAGAGCGCAAGGCGGATCGCATGGCCTCAATATACTGGCGTCCACCCATCTAGCCCCAGGCCTGCATGAACACCGAGGACACCCGCATCCCCACTGTCGACCCGGCAGCCAGCCGCCGCTGGCTGCACCTGCCGCGCCAAGAGGCGCCGTGGCTGCACGAAGAGGTGGGCTCGCGCATGGTGGATCGCCTGCAGTGGCTGCGCCAACCGCCGCGCAGTTGGTTGCATTGGGAGCCGCTGCTGGGCGGGCCGCAGACCCACAAGCGCTTGATATCGACCTTGCCCGAGGCACCTTGGAAGCTGTGGGGAGTCAACCGCTCGGGCATCGAGCCGCATTGGGCGTCTGCGCCCGCGCCATGGTGGCAGCCCTGGCGGGCCGCCTCCCCCGGTGTCTGGGCCGAAGCGGGGGAAGCCTTTGAGATGGTCTGGTCCAATATGCTGCTGCACCACATCGGCGACCCAATGCCCTTGTTCGCGCGTTGGCACAGCCACCTGCAAGACCAGGGATTGGTCATGTTTTCCTGCCTCGGGCCGCAGACCCTGATCGAACTGCACCAGGTGCACGAGCGCATGAGCTGGCCCGCGCCGAGCCACCAGTTCACCGACATGCACGATTGGGGCGATTTGCTCATTCGGGCGGGCTTTGCGGAGCCGGTGGTGGACATGGAGCGGCTGCAGCTGACCTTCAGCTCGGCGCACACCTTGCTTGCTGAGCTGCGGTCGCTGGGCCGCAACCTGTTGCGCGGACGCCACCCGGGTTGGCGCGGGCGCCAGTGGTTTGACGCATGGTTGCAGGCCGTGGAGCAACACGGCACGCGCAATGCCGAAGGGCGCTTACAACTCACGGTTGAGGTGGTCTACGGCCATGCGCACAAGGTAGCAGCCCGCCCGCCCGCCAGCGATCCGAGCCGGATTGCGCTCGACGACATGCGTGCCATGCTCCGGTCGCGGCGCGGCGCCGAGAATGGTTGACTTGTCAGACCGGGGTCAGGCAAGACGCAGTGGCACACCGTTACAATTGATCTAAGTCAAATGCCGGGGTCTCC
>CAMBOY010000035.1 GCA_945869245.1 Hydrogenophaga intermedia | reverse complement strand
ACGTGGTGCACGAGTGGTTTGTGATTGACGCGACCGACAAGGTCCTCGGACGAGTTGCCAGTGAAGTGGCTCTCCGACTGCGCGGCAAGCACAAGGCCATTTACACGCCTCACGTCGACACCGGTGACTACATCGTCATCGTCAACGCATCCAAAATCAAAGTCACGGGCACCAAAGCCCTGGACAAGGTGTACTACCGCCACTCGGGTTTCCCCGGTGGCATCTATGGCACCAACTTCCGCGACCTGCAAGCCAAGCATCCTGGCCGTGCGCTCGAGAAGGCCGTTAAGGGCATGCTGCCCAAAGGTCCTCTGGGCTACGCCATGATCAAAAAGCTCAAGGTGTACGGTGGCGCGGAGCATCCGCACACCGCCCAGCAACCCAAAGTGTTGGACATCTAAGGAGCGACCATGATTGGTGAATGGAACAATGGCACCGGCCGTCGCAAATCGAGCGTCGCCCGTGTGTTTCTGAAAAAAGGCTCCGGCAAGATCACGGTCAACGGCAAGGACATCGAAGCGTTCTTCGGTCGCCAAACCTCGATCATGATTGCCAAGCAACCCCTGGCTCTGACCAACCACCTCGAGACCTTTGACGTGCAAGTCAATGTGCACGGCGGTGGTGAATCCGGTCAAGCCGGCGCGGTGCGCCACGGCATCACCCGCGCGCTGATCGATTACGACGCCACTCTCAAGCCTGCTCTGAGCAGCGCTGGCTTCGTGACCCGCGACGCCCGCGAAGTCGAGCGTAAGAAAGTGGGTCTGCGTTCTGCTCGCCGCCGCAAGCAGTTCAGCAAGCGTTAATTCTTGGCGCTTCCACCGAAAAGCCGCTTCCGGACAACGCCCGGAGCGGCTTTTCTACTTATCATGCGGCCACACCGATGAGACTCCGACTGCTTCGACGACGTTTGACCGTCAGTTCACCGCGCATGGCCATTCGCAGCGCGGTCCCGTGGCCGTTCCGCTGGCTGGTTGCGGCCTTGGTGCTCGGGTTCTCGGGCGCCATGGCGCTGTGGGCCTTTGAGTTCGGCAAAGATATTGCGGGCTTGGACCGCAACGCCAAACAGGAGCTGGCGCAGCTGCGCGAAGAAGTGGTGCGCTTGCGCACTGAGCTGGCCGAGGCGCGCACCGTGGCCAACACCGCCGACAGTCTGCTGACCACCGAGAAGGTGGCGCAAGAACAGCTGCTGTTGCAAATTCGCCAGTTGGAGCAGGACAACCAGGCTTTGCGCTCCGACCTGGGGTTCTTTGAGCGCCTGATTCCCGGTGGCGGCAGTGCCGGGCTGAACATCCGTGGCGTACAGGCCGAACTGTTGTCGGCCAATCAGCTCCAATGGCAGGTGTTGTTGATCCAAGCGGAGAAAAACGCCCCCGAGTTTCGCGGCCAACTGGAGGTCAGTGTCAGTGGCACGCTGGCAGGCCGTCCATGGAGTGCGGTGTTCAATGACAAGCCTCAGCCGGTGAGTGTGCAAAGGTACCTGCGCCAAGAGGGTGTGGTGCCCTTGCCCGAGGGTGTTGTGGTAAAAACCGTGACCGCCAAAGTCTTACAAGGTGCCGCGGTCAGGGCCTTGCAAAGCACCCGTCTGTAATCCACAGGAGTCGCCATGTTCAACAAAAAGAAGCAGCCCCCCATCAAAAGCCTGATTGCCAACGGCACGCTGATCCAGGGTCATGTGCAGTTCTCTGATGGTCTGCGCATCGACGGGGAGGTGATTGGTGATATCCGCGCCAGCGCCCAGCCCAGCATTTTGGTGATCAGTGAAACCGCCCGTGTCAACGGCCAAATCCACGCCGACCATGTGATCATCAACGGGGCGGTCAAAGGCCCGGTGTTTGCCTCCACTTTGCTGGAGCTGCAGCCCAAAGCCCGTATCGAAGGCGATGTGGCCTACCGCGCGCTGGAGATGCACCAGGGCGCCATGATTTCCGGCCAACTCAAGCCGACGGTTGAGGCGGCGGATGAAAAGCCCTCATTGAAGCTGGCGGCAAACAACGCCTGATGGGCATACCCGACTGAATTGGTTTAGTATGTGCTGTGTGGGTCGCTGTGACCCGATGTGCAACAACGATTGAGGTGTCCCATGACCGCTTTGGCAGAAACCGTAACCACCGAAATGCCGGCTCCGCTGGTGTTCACCGACAGCGCTGCCAGCAAGGTGGCTGAACTGGTGGCCGAAGAAGGCAACCCCGACCTGAAGCTGCGCGTGTTTGTGCAGGGAGGCGGTTGCTCGGGTTTTCAGTATGGTTTTACGTTCGACGAGGTGGTGAACGAAGACGACACCGAGATGAGCAAGAACGGTGTGTCCTTGCTGATCGACGCCATGAGCTACCAGTATCTGGTCGGTGCCGAGATCGATTACAAAGAAGACTTGGACGGCGCACAGTTTGTGATCCGCAATCCGAACGCTTCCACCACGTGTGGTTGTGGGTCGAGCTTCAGCGTGTGACAGCGGCTTGATGGCCGGGCAATAAAAAAGGACCTTCACGGTCCTTTTTTATTGCCCTCATGCAGGCAGCGCTCACTGGGCGCTGGCTTGCTGCATCAGGCTGGCTGCCGCCAGTTGTTGGCGCATGTGGACGGCGTGGGCATCGAAGCTGGCACGCAAGCGGCCGTCGATGGGGATGGATTCGCTGTGTTGCGCCACGGTCAGCGGGTCGAGGTGTTCGCCGCGCACACGAAACTCAAAATGCAGGTGTGGTCCGGTCGACGCGCCGGTGGAGCCCACGGCACCAATGAAGTCGCCTTGGCTGACGCGCTGACCCTTGCTCACATGCATGCGGCTGAGGTGCGCGTACAAGGTGGAGCGTGCGTCTTTGTGCTCGACGATGATCACGTTGCCGTAACCGCGCTGCACACCGGCGAAGCTGACCACCCCGTCGGCCACGGTGCGCACCGGGGTGCCAGTGGGGGCGGCGTAATCGACCCCCAGGTGTGCCTTGCGGGCGCCGGTGATGGGGTGAAAGCGCATGCCATAGCCGCTGCTCACCCGGCTGAATTCCAGCGGTGAGGTCAGGAACGAGCGGCGTGTGCTGGTGCCGTCGAAGTTGTAGTAGCCGCCCTGGTCGCTGCCGTTGGGCTGAAACCACACGGCGCTGTGTGACTGACCGTTGTTGACGAACTCAGCCGCCAACACCCGCCCGGCGCGCAAGGTCTCACCGTCGGCCTGCAAGGTCTCGTACACCACCGAGAACCGGTCTCCTTGGCGCAGGTCGCGGCGGAAGTCGATGTCCGATTCGAACATTTCCGCCAGTTGCACCGCCACGCTGTCGGGCAGGTTCATGGCGTCGGTGGTGGCAAACAAGGAGCTGCGGATCGTGCCATGGGCGAGCTGCAACTCGGGTTGCAGGGTACCCTGGTCGACGGCGATCGCCCAGGCGTCGCCGTGCCGTTGCATATCGAGCCGTTGGAAGACCCGCTCGTCGTTGGGGAGCCAGCGCGCGGTCAAGCGCAGCAACCGCCCATCGGATCGGGTTTCGACTTGCACCAGCTTGCCTGCCCGGCCGGTGAACAGGGCCTGTGCTTGCGGGTGTTGGCTCAAGGCCTTGAGCGCCACCGCATCGCGCACACCCAGACGCGCCAGCAAGCTGCTGGGCGTGTCTGACCCGCGGGCGGTGTCGGTGCGGTAGAGCACCATGGCGCTGTCCAAGGCTTGATTCAGCGTGTCGCCCAAGGGCGCCAAGACAATGGATTCGGAGACAGTTTGAACCGGCAACAAGGCCGCATCGGGCATCCGAGGCGCCACGCCAAAAGCGGTGACGCCAGTGCCCAGCAGCAACGCGCCAACGGCCGCTGTCACCCGCTTGGGGTGACTGTGCACCCAGTGCGCGGCGTGGTGCGCCAGTGTGTGAAGCGAAGATGGGATCGACATAAGCGAAGCAGCGTTTGGGTGGACACCACTAAAATACTAAAACAACCAATAAGTATAGCGCCGACAAGGCTTTTTTCATCCGAAATTTCCCGTATGACCTTCCCGAAATTCCCCCCAGATGCCGCCTTGTCCGATGCTGTGCGCGAGGCGCTGGCCGTCACCTTGCGGGGGTGTGAGGAGTTGATTCCGCAGGACGACTGGGTCAAGAAGTTGGTCAAGTCGCACGCCACGGGCACGCCCCTGCGCATCAAATTGGGGCTGGACCCGACCGCGCCGGACATCCACATCGGCCACACGGTGGTGCTCAACAAAATGCGCCAGCTGCAGGATTTGGGCCACCAGGTGATCTTTTTGATCGGCGATTTCACCAGCCTGATTGGTGACCCGTCGGGGCGCAACAGCACCCGCCCGCCCTTGACCCCCGAGCAGATCAAGGCCAACGCCGAGACCTATTACAAACAGGCCAGTCTGGTGCTTGATCCAGCCAAAACAGAGATTCGCTACAACAGTGAGTGGTCGCTTCCGCTGGGGTCTATGGGCATGATTCAGCTGGCCGCCAAGTACACCGTGGCGCGCATGATGGAGCGCAACGATTTCCACGACCGTTTCAAGGCCGGCACGCCGATTTCGGTGCACGAGTTTTTGTACCCGCTGATGCAGGGCTACGACTCGGTGGCGCTCAAGAGCGACCTCGAGCTGGGCGGAACGGACCAGAAGTTCAATCTGCTGATGGGGCGCCATCTGCAGGCCGAATACGGCCAGGAGCCGCAGTGCATCTTGACCATGCCGCTGCTCGAAGGGTTGGACGGCGTGGACAAAATGTCCAAGTCCAAGAACAACTACATCGGCATCACAGAAGAGCCCAACACCATGTTCGCCAAGGTGCTGAGTATCTCGGACACGCTGATGTGGCGCTGGTACACCTTGCTGTCCTTCAAGAGCCTGGCCGAGATCGAGTCGCTCAAGCAAGAAGTCCAGGCGGGGCGCAACCCCAAGGACGCCAAGGTGATGTTGGCCAAGGAAATCACCGCGCGCTTTCACAGTGTGGCGGCGGCCGAGGCGGCCGAACAAGATTTCATCCACCGCAGCAAAGGTGGCATTCCGGACGAGATTCCCGAGGTGGCGCTGGCGGGCGCGCCTTTGGCGATTGCCGCCTTGCTCAAGGCGGCCGGCTTGGCGCCGTCGTCTAGCGAGGCCAATCGCTTGATTGACGGCGGCGGTGTGCGCATCGACGGCGCGGTGATCAGCGACAAAGGTCTCAAGATCGACGCCGGCACCGTGGTGGTGCAGGTCGGCAAACGCAAGTTCGCCCGGGTGACTTTGTCGTGAACACCGCCTGGGCCCAGCGCTTGACTCCCCAGCGCCTGTTGCAGGCGTCGGTGGTGGTGGCGCTGGTGACCATGGGCCTTAAAACGCTGGCCTGGTGGCTCACCGGCTCGGTCGGGCTCTTGTCCGACGCCATGGAGTCGGTGGTGAACCTGGCGGGCGCGATGTTCGGCTTGTGGATGGTGACCATCGCCGCGCGCCCAGCCGACGCCGACCACCCCTATGGCCACCACAAAGCCGAGTACTTTTCGGCAGGCTTCGAAGGCATTTTGATCATCGTGGCGGCCTTGGGCATTGTCTGGGCCGCTGTGGCGCGCTGGATGCAGCCGCAGCCTCTGCAGGCGCTTGACCTGGGTTTGGGCCTGGCGGTCTTGGCCTCGGTGCTCAATGGCTTGCTGGCTTGGCTGATGTTGGCCGCGTCGCGGGTGCACCGCTCGGTGGCGCTAGAGGGCGACGCGCGCCACTTGTTGAGCGATGTCTGGACGTCGGTCGGGGTGTTGCTGGGTTTGTGCGTGGCGTGGGCCAGCGGTTGGCAGTGGGTCGATCCGGTGGTGGCGATTGTGGTGGCGCTCAACATCCTCAAAGAAGGGCTGCGGCTGGTGTGGCGGGCGTCCCAAGGCTTGATGGACGAGGCCATGCCCGCCGCTGATGTGGCGCGGATCGAGCGCGTGTTGGCGGATTGGTCGGCGCGCGACAGCGTGGTGCGGTTTGATCATCTGGCGACCCGCCAAGCCGGGGCGCGCAGCTTTGCCAATGTGCACATGCACGTGCCGGGCAGCTGGACCTTGGCCCAGGCGGCGGCGCAGCGCCAAGCGCTGGAGCGGTCGCTCGTGCAGGTGGTGCCGGGGCTCGTGGCCACCATCGAATTGCTGCCCTGCGGGGTGGAGCCCCACCACACGGCGACCGACTGAAGGGAGTGCGGCCTGGTTTGGGGCCTGAGCGAAGCCGTGTCATCATGTGAATATTCACTATTTTTTGGGACCCCATGACCGCACGACCGCGCGCCGCCTTGACCCGGCGCACCAGTCCTGAGATTCGCCTGATACAGCGCATTCGGCGCCAGTATTTGCAGGTGTTTGCGTTCACGGGCGCCATGATCACCGGCATTTTTGCGCTGCAGCGCTGGCTCGGCGGCGAGCTGTGGTCGGCTGCGTTCCTGCTGGCGTGCACCGCGGTGTATCTGTCCAACTTTGTGCTCAAGCCATTGGAGGTGTCTTATCTGACGCGGGTGAACCTGCTGATGACCGGGACCGTGGTGGTGGTGTTTGGCGACGCGTACTACCTGTGGTCGGCCACGCCCATCAGTGTGGTGTGGTCGGTGGTGATTCCGTTCCTGGGTTTTGTGTTGCTCACGCGCAAGCTGGCGGTGATGTGGACCATGGTGGCCACGGTGATGATGGCGCTGACGCCACTGGCGGTGTCGGTGATGCCGTGGCAAATGCAGCTGTCCGCCGACGCACTGCGCTACCACAACATCACCGAGCCTTTGGGTACGCTGCTGGTGCTGCAGATTCTGTTCATCATGCACACGCGCACCATCGAGCTGGTGTCGCGTTCGGTGCGCAACCGACAGCGGCGGGTTGAAGCCATGCGCGACGAACTGCTGCGCTCGCAGCGCTACAAGGACCGTTTTTTTGCGTCCATCAGCCACGAGTTGCGCACGCCCATGAACGCCATCAACGGCATTTCTGGGCTGCTGACCGACCGCGTGATGGACGCCCAAGAGCGCGAACTGGTGCACTCGCTGCGCACCGCATCGGGCCACTTGGTGTCGGTGATCAACGATTTGCTGGACCTGTCGCGCATGCAGGAGGGCAAGATCCGTTTTATTGCGGTGGACTTCGACTTGGCGCAGACCGTGCGCGCGGCGTGGGGGATTGTGCGCATGGCCGCACAAGAAAAGCGGCTCGACTATGTGCTCGAGATTGATCCGAACGTACCGACTTATGTGCGCGGCGACCCGCACCGCCTGACACAGATCGTGGTGAATTTGCTGGGCAATGCGGTCAAGTTCACCGACGATGGTCATGTGCGCATGCGGGTGCGGGTGGTTGGGCCTGCAGCCAACGCCATCGGCCACCGGGCGCTGGTGGAGCTGCAGATCGAAGACACCGGCATTGGCATTCCAGACAGTTTTCGCTCGCAGGTGTTCCAAGGCTTCACCCAGGCCGACAACGCCGTCACACGCACCGGTGGCACGGGTTTGGGCCTGTACATCACACACCAGTTGGTCACCTTACAGCAGGGCACCATCGGCTTTACCAGCCAAGAAAACGAGGGCACCACGTTTGTGGCGCAGATTCCGTTTCTGTTGGGGCAGGCCCCAGCCGACGAAGACACCTCGGCGGCGGCGCTGCCCACGCCCGCTGTGCTGCGGGTGCTGCTGGTGGACGACAACCGACTCAACCTGATGGTGGCCAAGCTGCAGTTGGAGAAAAAAATCGACGGCGTGCAAATCCACATGGCCGAAGACGGTCAGGCCGCCATCGAGTGGTTGATGGCACACGACGCCGACCTGGTGTTGATGGACTTGCACATGCCGCGCCTCGATGGCATCGCCGCCACCCAATATCTGCGCTCCAGCCCCGAGGAGCGGCTGCGCCGGCTGCCCGTCATCGCCATGACAGCCAACACCTTCGATATGGAAGGCGAGCGCTGCCGCGAGGTGGGCATGAACGGCTTTGTGGCCAAGCCGTTTGACATCGAACAACTGCTGCGCGAAATCGACCGCGTGATGAACCCCGCATGATCACGGTGTTGCAACGGGTGGCCAGCGCCCGGGTGGAAGTGGCTGGCGAAGTGGTAGGGGCAATTGACCAGGGGCTGTTGATGCTCGTGTGCGCCGAACCCGGCGACACCGAGGCGCTGGCCCAGCGCCTGCTGAGCAAGGTGCTCAAGCTGCGTATTTTTGAAGACGAGGCCGGCAAGATGAACCGCAGCCTGCAGGACGTGGGTGGCGGCCTGCTGGTGGTGAGCCAGTTCACCCTGGCGGCCGATGTGAGCGGCGGCAACCGCCCGAGCTTCACCGCCGCCGCCCCGCCCGAGCTGGCGCGCGCGCTCTACGAGCACTTGGTCGCTCTGGCGCGCGCGCAGCACCCGCTGGTGCAGACGGGGCGCTTTGCCACCGATATGCAGGTGCACCTGGTCAACGACGGGCCGATCACCATTCCCCTGCGCATGAGCGCTTGATGGCCGTGCCCGACGCGCTGAGCTATTGGGCCGAACGCGGGCTGGCACTGCAATCGGTGATGGCGGTGTCGGCTCTGCCGCCCGATGTGCACCAGCGTTTGACGGCGGCACAAGGGCGCTACCGCCAATTGGTGCTGTTGGGCCATGTGGGCCGCGCCCTGTGGCCGCAGGCCTTGGCCGAGGCAGCCGGCGCCGAAGACCCGATCGACACCGCCGTGGGCCGCTGGGTGGCGCAAGGCATGCGCGCGCACGCCCCGGGAGTGGCGTGGCAGTGTCTCTATCCCGGCGACACCACGCTGAGCCTGATTCGCCTGGGTGAGTGCGCCGGCTGGCACCACCCCTCGCCGTTTTGGCAGGGTGTGGACGCCGACTGGGGTCCGTGGTTCGCTTACCGGGCGGTGCTGCTGACCGACACCGACTGGCCGCTCACGCCCCGTCGCGCGCGGCGCTCACCCTGTTTGGATTGCGCCGACCAGCCCTGTGTGGCGGCGTGCCCGGCGCAGGCGCTGTTGGTGGACCAAGCGCTGGGCTTGCGGCGTTGCACCACACATCGGCTGCGCAGCGCATCAAGCTGCGACGACCGTTGTCTGGCGCGCCTGGCCTGCCCGGTCGGTGCCGAGCACCGCTACAGCACGGAGCAGTTGCGGCACCACTACCAGCATTCGCTGATTGCCATCCGGGCCTGGGCGGCGCCAGCGGACGAGCCGAGCACCCCTGGCCTCAGCGGTAAGGGTTGCTGAGGCCCAGCCCCGCCAGGATGGCGATTTCGTGTGCCTCCATGGCCTCGGCGTCGGCCTCGCTGGTTTCGTGGTCCCAGCCCTGGGCATGTAGGGTGCCGTGCACCAGCAGGTGGGTGTAGTGCGCGGCCAGGGTTTTGCCCTGTTCTTTGGCCTCGCGCGCCACCACCGGCGCGCACAGCACCAAATCGGCCATCACCAGCGGCTCGGTGGCGTAGTCGAAGGTCAGCACATTGGTGGCGTAGTCTTTGCCTCGGTAGCTCTGGTTGAGCGCGCGGCCCTCGTCCTCGCCCACAATGCGCACGGTGATTTCGGCGTCGGCGTCCAGTGCGTGGCGAATGGCGCGGATCACCTTGTGGCGCGGCAGCGCGGCCCGGTGCCGCGCGGTGTAGGGAATGTCGCCAAACTGCAGCGACAGACACAGGTCGTTCAGGCGCTGGCTCATGCGGCGCTCCCGCGTTTGTCGTAGGCGTCCACAATCCGCGCCACCAGCGGGTGGCGCACCACGTCGGCGCTGGTGAGTCGGATGATCGCGATGCCGTTGACGCGTTTGAGCACCCGTTCGGCGTCGATCAGGCCCGAGAGCTGGGTGCGCGGCAGGTCGACCTGGCTCACATCGCCGGTCACCACCGCCTTGCTGCCAAAACCAATGCGGGTCAGGAACATCTTCATCTGCTCAGGCGTGGTGTTTTGTGCCTCATCCAGAATCACAAAAGCGTGGTTCAGGGTGCGCCCACGCATAAAGGCCAGTGGCGCAATCTCGATCTGGTTGCGTTCAAAGGCTTTTTGCACCTTGTCGTTGCCCATCAGGTCGTACAGCGCGTCGTACAGCGGCCGCAGATAGGGGTCGACTTTTTGGGCCAGATCGCCGGGCAAAAAGCCCAGGCGTTCGCCCGCTTCCACCGCTGGGCGCGTCAGCACAATGCGCTGCACCGCGCCGCGCTCCAGCGCGTCGACCGCACAGGCCACCGCCAAATAGGTCTTGCCGGTGCCGGCCGGCCCAATGCCAAAGGTGATGTCGTGGCTGGCCATGCTTTCCAAGTAGCGCGCCTGGTTGGTGGTGCGCCCGCGCACCTCGCCCCGGCGGGTTTGCATGGCCAGCGGTTCGCCGCCGGCCACCGGCACCGCCGTGTCGCCGGTCAGCATCAGCTGCACCTGCTCCTCGGGGATGGGCTTTTTGGCCATTTCATACAGCGCTTGCACCACCTCCAGCGCCTGCTGCGCCCGGGCCTTGGGGCCTTCGATGCGGAACTGCTCAAAGCGGTGCGCCACCTTGACCTGCAGCGCCTCTTCGATGCGGCGGATGTGGGCGTCCAGCGGGCCGCACAGGTGGGCCATGCGCTGGTTGTCGGGGGGTGCGAATGTGTGGCGGAGGATCAAGCCGATAATCCCGAAAAAATGTCAGCCCCCTGACCTGGCGGCGCCAGGCCCCCCGAGGGGGGCGGTCGTTCTAGGGGCGGCCCGGCGAACGTCCATCTGTGAAAGGCCCCAATGATAGGCAAGTTGACCGGCACCCTGCTGGAAAAAAATCCGCCACAAATTCTGATCGACTGCCACGGCGTGGGTTACGAGGTGGATGTGCCCATGAGCACCTTCTACAACTTGCCCGCCGCGGGCGAGAAGGTGTCGCTGCTGACCCATTTTGTGGTGCGCGAGGATGCCCAAATCCTCTACGGCTTTGGCAGCGCTGCCGAGCGTGAGGCCTTTCGCCAGCTCATCAAAATCAGCGGCATTGGCCCACGCACCGCGCTCTCCGTGCTCTCGGGTTTGTCGGTGGCGGACCTGGCCCAAGCGGTGAGCGCCCAAGAGGCCGGGCGCATCGTCAAGGTACCTGGCATTGGCAGAAAAACGGCTGAGCGCCTGCTGCTCGAACTCAAGGGCAAACTCGGCGCCGACATGGGCAAGCCCGCCGGTGCGGCCAGCGACGCGCAGGCCGACATCCAGCAGGCGCTCATGGCCCTGGGCTACAACGACAAAGACGCCGCCGCCGCCCTCAAGGCCCTGCCCGCCGATGTGGGCGTGAGCGAAGGCATCAAGCTCGCGCTCAAGGCGCTGGCGCGCTGAGCGTTGGTGAACCGAGTGGCACAGCGGGAGATGTACCCCGCTATACTTGTATAGCAAAGGAGACCCGCCATGCTGGCCATTCGCCTCACCCCCGACATCGAAGCCCGGCTCGAACGCCTGACACAAGAGACTGGTCGCACCAAAACCGCCTTGGCGCGCGAGGCTATTCTGGAGCACCTAGACGACCTAGAGGACTTCTATCTGGCCGAAGCCCGGGCGCGCAAGAACCGCAAGACCATTCCACTGGCGGACGTGGAGCGCGATCTTGGCCTGGCACATTGAGTTCGATCCCGACGCGCTCAAAGAACTCAAAAAGCTGGACCGACCGATACAGCTTCGTTTGTTGGGCTTTCTGAGAGATCGCCTCGCGCCGCTGGACGATCCCCGCAGCCTCGGTGAAGCCCTCTCGGGCGCCCGGCTCGGCAGCTACTGGAAATACCGTGTGGGCGACTGGCGCATCGTCTGCGACATCCAAGACCAGCGTATCGTGGTGCGCGTGCTTCGCATCGGCAACCGGCGCGAGGTCTACCGCTGAGCCCTTGCGGGCGCCGTGTGTATAGTGATCTGTCCTTCAACACCATAAGCCGCTTGTGAGCATCCAGACCGACGACTTTGCCCCGGCGCCGCGTGTGGTGTCGGCGGCGCCCATCTCGCCCAAAGAAGAGGCGATTGAACGCGCCTTGCGGCCCAAGCTGCTCGACGAATACGTCGGGCAGCACAAGGTGCGCGAACAGTTGGAGATCTTCATCGGCGCGGCCAAAAAGCGCGCCGAGGCGCTCGACCATGTGCTGCTGTTCGGCCCGCCCGGTCTGGGCAAGACCACGCTCTCTCACATCATTGCGCAGGAGCTGGGCGTGAACCTGCGCCAGACCAGCGGCCCGGTGCTGGAAAAGCCCAAAGATTTGGCGGCGCTGCTGACCAATCTGGAGGCCAACGATGTGCTGTTCATCGACGAGATCCACCGGCTCAGTCCGGTGGTCGAGGAAATCTTGTACCCCGCGCTGGAGGACTACCAGATCGACATCATGATTGGCGAAGGGCCGGCGGCGCGCTCGATCAAGCTCGACCTGCAGCCCTTCACCCTGGTGGGCGCCACCACCCGCGCGGGCATGTTGACCAATCCGCTGCGCGACCGCTTTGGCATCGTGGCGCGGCTGGAGTTCTACACCCCGGCCGAGCTGCAGCGCATCGTCACCCGCAGCGCGGGGCTGCTGAACGCGCCGATCGACACCGAAGGCGCGTTTGAGATCGCCCGCCGTTCGCGCGGCACACCGCGCATCGCCAACCGCCTGCTGCGCCGGGTGCGCGACTACGCCGATGTGAAGGGCGACGGCCGCATCAGCGCCGACATCGCCGCGCGCGCGCTGGCCATGCTGGACGTGGACCCCGAAGGTTTTGATCTGATGGACCGCAAGCTGCTCGAAGCCGTGATCCACCGTTTCGATGGTGGCCCGGTGGGGCTGGACAACATCGCCGCGAGCATTGGCGAAGAGCGCGACACGATTGAAGACGTGATCGAACCGTATCTGATTCAGCAAGGGTTTTTGCAGCGAACGCCGCGCGGGCGCACCGCCACGCTGGCGGCCTATCGGCACCTGGGCGTGGCGCCACCGGCGAGCGAGGGCGGCTTGTTCGCGGGCTGATGCCGCAGCCAGTGCGGGCTCAGGCGCTGGTTTCGTCCTATGTGGGGTCGGCCTCTAGGTGGCTCCGGTCGCCCCAGCCCACCAGGGTCAGGCTCTCGGGTGTCCACAGCAGGCGGTTGATGGTGGCGTTGCCCATGTCCCAGCTGCGCGGAGCATGCAAATCCAGCCCGGTGGCGGCGCGGTAGAAGATGTCGAGCACGCCGCCGTGGGCCACCACCAGAATCTGTTCGCCTGGGTGGCGCGCTGCGATGGCGTTGAGCGCGCCCAGGGTGCGTTCGCGCAACTGCAGCAGCGACTCACCGCCCTCGGGCGCAAAGTCGGGCACCCGTCTGCGCCAGGCCAGGGTTTCGGCCGGAAAGTCGCCTTCGAGTTCGGCGAACACATGGGCCTCAAAGCGCCCAAAACAGCGTTCGCGCAGGCCGGGGTCGGTGTGCACCGGCAGGCGGTGGTGGCTGGCCACAGCGGCGGCGGTGTCGCGCGCCCGGCTCAGGTCGCTGGCGTAGCAGGCGACGATGGTTTCGTCGCGCAGGGCCTGGGCCAGTCGTTCGGCCTGCCAGCGTCCGTGGTCATTGAGCCCAATGTCGGTGTGGCCCTGGATGCGCGACTGTGTGTTCCACAGCGTTTCGCCGTGCCGGGCGATCAAGAGTCGGGTGGCTTCTTGCAACAGGGGTCTCCGCCGCTCAGCGCGGCACGTCGATATTGACTTGGCGTGGGCCGTCGGGCGCTTGCGGAAAGCCCTGCAGCGCGGCGTTGAGCATGGCGCCCCACAGCGGCTCACTGCCGCCCCAGCGGCCGTCGTGCGCGGCCTGGGTTTCGTACACCACCCGGCCGCTCGCGGCGTCACGGATCACCAGGCTGACTTTGCGCTGGTAGAACGGCGACTGGATCTCCATGAACATTGGCATGGGCATGTAGAGGACCTTGCCGTCGGCCGTGACCACCCGGTCGGCGCGGCGAAAAGGCGAGGGCGGGCTTTCCCATGGCGCGCGCGGCAGCGTCACCGTGCTGGCGCTTACCTGCACCCGCCACGGCGCGGCGCTGGCCTCGGTCGCGGGGGTCCAGCCGACCGAGGCCAGCGCTTCGGCGCTCAGACGCTCCAGCGTGGCTTGGGCCGGCTCGTTGCTCATCTGCGAGGGCAGGCGCTCAAAACGGTAGGTTTGGGGCGCTGCGGGCACGCTGGGCGCGGCCTCGCTCCAGCGCGCAAAGCTCTGCACCTGGTTGTCCACCAGGTACACACTGGCGCAGCCGCTGAGTCCGCCAGCGGCCAGCAGACAGATCAGGGCGGCGCGGGTGCGTGTCATGAGCAGGCTCCGGTGGTGGCTTCGGGCTGGGCGATGGGAATCACGCTGGGCGCGCCCGATGCCCGGGGCGGCGGCGCTATCGGCTCTTCGTCAAAGGCCTTGTCGCCTTCGTCGTCGGCCACACCGGTGGCTTTGATCGACTCAAAGGGATAGAGCTGGCGGTCCATCAGGTGGCTGGGCACCACGTTTTGCAGCGCGGTGAGCATGTTTTCCAGCCGGCCGGGGAAGCGTTTGTCCCAGTCGCGCAGCATGTCGCCGACCTGTTTGCGCTGCAGGTTTTCCTGGCTGCCGCAGAGCGTGCAGGGAATGATCGGGTACTGCTGCACCTGGGCCCAGCGGACGATGTCTTTCTCGACCACATAGGCCAGCGGGCGAATCACCACAAATTCGCCGTTGTCGCTCACCAGCTTGGGCGGCATGCCTTTGAGCTTGCCGCCAAAAAACATATTGAGGAACAGGGTCTGCAGCATGTCGTCGCGGTGGTGGCCCAGCGCCAGTTTGTTGCAGCCCAACTCGCGCGCCACCCGGTACAGAATGCCCCGGCGCAGCCGGCTGCACAGGCTGCACATGGTTTTGCCCTCGGGGATCACCTGCTTGACGATGGAATAGGTGTCCTGGGTTTCGATGTGGAACTTCACACCGAGCTGGCTCAGGTAGGCCGGCAGCACATCGGCCGGGAAACCGGGCTGCTTCTGATCGAGGTTGACCGCGATCAGCTCAAAGCTCACCGGTGCGCGCTGCTGCATCTTGAGCAAGATGTCGAGCATGGTGTAGCTGTCTTTGCCACCAGACAGGCAGACCATGACGCGGTCGCCTTCCTCGATCATGTTGAAGTCCACAATCGCGCGGCCGACCTCGCGGCACAGGCGTTTGTCGAGTTTGTGGTTTTCGAAGGCTTCTTTTTCGGGGGTCATACAGGGGTCTTTCGGTGGGTGGCTCACCACTGTCCGCTTTCCATGCGGATGGCCACTTCGCAGTCGTCAAAAATTTCCAGTTTGGCGATGCGCACGCGCACGCCGATCACGCCCGGCAACTGCATCAGCCGCCGGGTGAGTTTGCCGATCAGGCTCTCCAGCAGGTTCACATGCTCGGCGGTGCATTCGTCGATGATGATCTGGCGCACCTTGCGGTAGTCCAGCACATGGGAAATGTCGTCGTCGTGCGGCAGCAGGGGCTGGGCGCCTTGGTTGAGCTCGGCGTCCACCTGGATCGGCTGTGGCGCGGTTTTTTCGTGCTCAAGAATGCCCAGATTGGCGTCGAAGCGCAAGCCGGTGAGTGTGAGGATTTGTGTGCCGGTGTGGGGCGCAACCATGGGGGCGTCCTTGTTACATCAGAGAGAAATCGCGCTCAAAGCGCATCAGGTGTTGGCCGCCATCGACCAGCAGGGTGGTGCCGGTCATGGATCGGTTGGTCAGCGCAAACACCACCGCCGCGGCCACGTCTTCTGGGGTGGACGAGCGGCCCAGCGGCGACTGGCGGTGCAGCTCGGCGAACTTGTCGTCGCTCAGCATGTGGCTGGTCAAGGTGAGCCCCGGCGCCACACCGACCACCCGCACCCGGGGGGCGAGCGCGAGCGCCAGCATGTCGTTGGCGGCGTGCAGCGCGGCTTTGGACAAGGTGTAGCTCATGAAATCGGGGTTCAGGTTCCAGAGCTTTTGGTCCAGCAGATTGACCACCGCACCCTGGCCCTCGCGCGCCAGCAGGTGCTGGTGCAGGGCCTGCGCCAGCACAATGGGCGCGCCGGTGTTGCTGCGCAGGTGCCGCTCCATGGCGGCAAAGCCGAAGCTGTCGGCGGCGTCGTGCTCAAACAGGGACGCGCTGTTGACCACCGCGTCGAGCCGTCCGGCTTGCGCCAGCACCGCCGGCACCAGGGCGCGCACCTGGGCCTCATCGGCCAAGTCGGCGCCGAAGGCCCAGGCCGGCACACCCAGCGCGGCGCAGTCGGTCACCGTCTGGGCCGCCTCGGCGGCCGACGCGCGGTAGTGCACCGCGACCGCATAGCCCGCCGCCGCGCAGGCCAGCGCGATCTGGCGGCCCAGGCGTTTGCCGGCGCCGGTGACCAGCACCACAGGGCGGGGCGACGAAGCGGAGGTGGCGGTGGGTGGCATGGTGCTGGGGTGGGTGGTGGCCTTGGGGGACAATCGCGGGGTGAACCAAGACCCCAAGGGCTTTGACCCCAGCGACAGCGCGGCGCAAGCCGCAAGTGTATCGGCCGCCCTGCTGGCGCGTGTGCGCCAGGCCTTGGCCAAGGCCGGCGGCTGGCTGGCGTTTGACCAATTCATGGCCTTGGCACTGTACGAGCCCGGTCTGGGCTATTACGCCAACGGCCTGGCCAAATTTGGCCACTGGCCCGGCGCGCAAGGCCAGGGCAGCGACTTTGTCACCGCGCCCGAGCTCACCCCGCGATTTGGCCACACGCTGTCGCGCCAGGTGGCGCAGGCGCGGGCCGCCACCGGCACCGACGAGGTGTGGGAGTTTGGCGCCGGCACCGGTGC
>CAMBOY010000034.1:0-16631 GCA_945869245.1 Hydrogenophaga intermedia | reverse complement strand
GCCTGGACCTTGGCCGAATGGTCGGGCTTTGATGCGGTGCGCCAGCACTTGGTGCACCACACCTTGGACGCCCACACCTTGCACTGGCTCGATCCGCGCAGCGCGCCAGACGCCACCACCGAGCGGGCCCTGCAACAGGCGCTGAGCCAGACCGTGTACACACCCGATGCTGTACTCGCCAGCCCCGGCTGGGACGTGCTCAGCCTGCTGGCCAACCCTCTGTCGCTCTGGGGGCGCGAACAGCCCGCTTGGCTGGACTGGGCCCACCGCTTCCTCGCGCACGAGGGGGTGCCGCTGGACCTGCGTGCCTGGGTGCTGCCGCTGGAGCGCAGTGTCGCTGGCCTGGCCCTGGCCTGCACGCCGGCGGTGTGGTTTGACTGGCTGGGCCTGGCCCTGCGTCTGCGCGCCGAGCACGAGCGCGCCCTGGCCAGCGGCCGAGAGCAGTGGCAGTGGGGCGCGCACACACTCACATCGGCACAACTGCTCTATCCCTGGCTCATGAATGTGGTGCTGCAGCAGCGCCAAAGCCGGGTCCTGGCGCCGTCGCCGTTTGGCCAAGCCGCGTGGCGGGCGCAGGGCCGCTCACTGCTGCCCCTGGCGGTGCAAGCCGCCGCACTCAAAACCGCCCTCCACAGCACCGGACAGGCACAGTACCAGCACGCGTTTGAGCAACTCAGCGAGCACCAAGGCCTACACAGCGACGGCCTCAATAAGCTGTTGCCGGCAGTGGCACCCCAAACTGCTGCATAAGCGCCAGGCGCTGTTGCCGCACCGCGTCGCTGGGCGCGGGGTGGCGCTGGTACACGTACAAATAGTCCATCACCGCGCGCTGGTCTTGTGCGGCCGCGCTGCTGCCTCGGCGGTCGGTGGTGTCGTCTTTCACCACATAAATGCACGGCCCGGGCAGCGCCACGGGCAAAGGCACGGTGCGCGCCAGCGTCTGCAGCACCCACTCCCAGTCCTCATAGGCTCTCATGTGGGCGTCAAAGCGCAGGTCGTGCACGTCCGATCGGGGCCAGACATAACACGACAAGGGCGCCTGGTTCTTGATGTACACCCCCTCAGTCAGCGCGGCGCTGCTGGCCATGGGCTGGCGCTCCAGTTCCACCGGGCCGGTATCGGGCCGGCTTTCGGTCACCACGGTGCAGTCGGTGAGCATGGCCCGGCCCAGGGCAAACTCGGGCCGCGCTTGCAGAGCGTCCAGACAACCGTCGCTCAACGTGTCGTCGTCGTCCAGAAACAGCACATAGCGCCCCTGGGCCAATTGCAGCCCCAGGTTGCGGCTCTGCGACGGACCGGGGCGGCCATTGCGGCGCAGATACACGTCATGGGCGCTCAGGGACTGGCCACACACCAGGTCGGTGGCGGGGTCGACCACGTCGGACACCACGATCAACTCCACCGCAGCGGCAAGACCTTGCCGCCGCACCGAGGCGATACAGCGCTGCAGCAAGGTGGCGCGCCGGTGGGTGGGAACAATGAGAGAGAAGGCCGGGGTCGCGGTCATGGGGGAACGGCTCCTAGGTTGCGCCAAGCGTCTTCGCACTGTATCGGATCGGCCGCCGCAAGCTGCAGCGGCGGCGCCGCACATTGGCACCGCTCTTGCTTGATCGCCCGCCAACCGCTGGGGTGACGGGGCACCGACACCCACCCCCGCTTGCACGAACCACCGCCATGGCGAAAGGGCCCATACCGTGACCAACCCGTTTCACACCGACTGGCTGCGCCGGTTTCGCGAAGACCTGCGCCAAGGCGATATGGACAGCCTCACCCAGCATGTCGAACTCGCCGGCTTGGAGGTGGTGCTCGACCCCGACTTTCTGGCCCTGGCCAGCCAAGAAGACGCGCGCTCGGTGGTCGTGCTGATCGCCACCCTGGGCGAGGCCAACAGCGAGCAGCCCAAACCCTACAGCCGCTGGCTGGCCAGCTACCAATACCTGCAACACCAACTCGATCTCGACCAAGCGGCGCAACGTTGTGCCGCGGCCAGCGAGTCGGCTCCGGGCTTGTATGCGGCGGTGCTCGACGCCGCCAAACACCACAGCGCGCTGGGCAGCATCGGCAGCGCGCCTGCGCATGTGGCCGATCTGCAATTCGGCATCGACTTGCTGGTCAACACCGGCCACAGTGGCGCCATGGAGGCGCTGCTCAAGGCCTGGCAACGGGTAGACCGCAGCGACATCCCGTGGTTGCGCGCCTGTCGCGCCGTGGCCGCGCGCAGCCCCAAGGTGCACGCGCGCAAAGAAGCCACCGAGCTGGCCCAGACCATCCGGTGGCTGCTCGACCGCGCACCCGCCAGCCAAGCGGCGGTGGCGCAAGAAATGCGGGTGCAATGCGCCGAGCTGGCGCTGCGCGCGCGCGACGGTGCGCTGGCCTGCCAAGCCGCCGAAGACGCATTTGCCCACGACCAGCAGGTGGAGCGCCGCTTCACCCTGGCCCAGGCCCATGTGCTGGCGCGACAGTTGCCCACCGCCGTGTCGCACATGCACGAGCTGCTGCTGTACACCCTGAGCGAATCGTTCACACCCGAGGCAGCGGCCAACACCGACACCACATCGCCATTTGATGTGTTGGCGGCGGAGGACACGCTGATCGCGGTCAACCGCCTGCTGCGCGCCAAAGGTCTGCAGCCCTTCCTGATGTCGGGCACCCTACTGGGCTATGCCCGCCACGGCGGCTTGTTGCCCCACGACAAGGACGTGGACCTCGGCCTGATCGGCTGGGAGCACCAGTTCACCGTGGCCGAGGCCTTGCTCGAAGCCGGGCACTTCCGGCTCGACCTGGCACAACTGAGCGGACACAACCGTTTCCTCATGTCGGCCCACGACCTGCGCAACGGCATGGCGGTGGACTTTTTCTTGTTCCACGACCAGGGCGACCATTTCCTGCATGGCATCGACTTCGACATGGGCTTCACCCAACACTTCCGCTTCAGCCGCTTCGATCTGCAGGAAGTGGAGTTCTTAGACGAGCGCTTTTATGTGCCAGCCGACATCGACCGTAACCTCACCGAAAACTACGGCGATTGGCGCACACCCGCACCCTCGTATGTGGTGACGGTCGAGTCCCCCGCGCTGTGCGACAGCCCGGACACCCGTACCCTGCTGGTGTATCTGGAAATCCTCAAAACCATCACCAAACGCATGAAGCCGCAGCGTGTGGTGCGCATCCTCGACCACCTGGACGCCACCGACAGCCCGCTGCTGGGCGATGTGGTGCGGCAACGGCTGCGCGCCTGGTGCCAACAGCACAACCGGCGCCCCGCTGCCGCGACGGAGGTATCGGCATGAGCCACACCGTGTTGGCGCAGTTGCTGCGTCATGTGTCTGGGCTGAACGACACCCTGCGGGCGCGGGTACAACAGTGCGTCGCCCAAGGACAGGCCGCGCAGGCACTCGCGCTGCTGGACGACACCAGCGATACGCCAGACCGCAAGCACCACGCCTGGGGCGCGCTGCGCTTGTACCTGCTGCATCTGGACGGCCGTTACGCACACGCCAATCGGGTGCTCGACGACATGATCGGCATGCCGCTGAGCGAGCAATTGACGCTCGACAACTGCCCGAGCGAAGCGGACATCATGGCCCGTTGGGACCCGGCGGCTGAAGGGGTGAGCGTGTTGTGCACCACCTTCAACCACGCGCGCTTCATCGACATGGCGCTGGCCAGTTTTTTCAGCCAAATCAGCAGCCACCGCTTTGAGGTGATCGTGCGCGACGACGCCTCGACCGACGGCACAGGCGCACTGCTCACCAAGTGGGAGCGGCGCTATCCGCAGTTGCTCAAGGTGATTCGACTCACCGAGAACACCTACCAGCAAGGTCAGTCGCCCATGCTCGCGACCATGCCCCACGCCACCCAGCCGCTCATGGCCATGTGCGAAGGCGACGATTTCTGGATCGACAGCAACAAGCTGCAGCTGCAGGCCGACTGTCTGCAACAGAACCCCAGCTGGTCCGCCGTCACCCACAACCATTTCGAGCTCGACGAAGGCACTGGCCGCTTGGCGCCGGGGCGCACTACCAAGATTCGTGGCGCACTGCCCAGGCAAGACCTGGTCAATGTCAACCTGGTGTTGTGGGGCCACACCCTGATGGTGCGGCGCGCCTTGCTCGACATGCCACTGTATCGGCTGCAAGACGGGGTACTGGGTGACCAGGTGATGACCGCCATGCTGGGCGCAGCGGGTGAGGTGTTTTATCTGGGCGATCTGTTCGGCAGCGTGGCGCGCCGCAACCTCTTTAGCACCTACACCCCTCTCAACGCCACCGACAAGCAGCGTCGCCGCATCAACACCCGGCGTTTTTTGGCTCCCATCCTGCAACAGCGTGGCCAAGCCCAGGCGGCCAACCGCATGCTGCGGTGGTGCCACGTGGCCGAACAGCAGCTCGATCCACTGGCGGCCTGAACCCGCGCCGACCCCACCACCGTCCCTGTAGGCCCCCCCATGACCGCACTGCGCGACCACCTCTACAGCCTCGATTTTCCGACCCACCCCGGCTACGGGCGCGAACAGATTCAGCAGGTACAAGCCGTGGTGCTCGATATGGGGCTGCGCGTGTGTCGCATCCTGGAGCGCCATGGTCTGCCCTACTTCATCACCAACGGCACCTTGGTCGGCGCCGCCTTGTACCAGTCGTTTGTGCCGTGGGACGACGACTTTGATCTGTTTCTGTTCGACGACAGCTACGACGAGGCCATGCGGGTGCTGCGAGCCGAGCTGCCCAGCCACCTGATCGTGCACGGCATCGACAACGACCCGCTGTACTTTCCCGCCTGGAACCGCATCAAAAACCTGCAATCGCAGGCGCAAGACAGCGGCCTGTACAACCCAGACAACCGCCTGCTGCGCTATCCCTGCCTGAGTGTGGATCTCTACCGCATCAAACAGATACCCAGTCACGGTGTGGATCTGTACAAAGTGCAAGAAGCGCTGGCCTTCTTCGAAAAAAAACACCGCTTCGGCATCATCGACACCGCCCAGTACGAACGGCAGGCCCAGGCCTTGCAAAGCCGGCGCCACGATCTCGAAGCGCTGGCCACTGCACCGAGCGACGAAGACGTCTACATGTTTATGGTCATGCTCAAGCGCCCCCTGCTGCACAGCGAGCTGTTTCCGCTGCAGCGCTACACCTTCAACGGCCACAGCTTCTGGGGCCCGCAGTCGAGCGATGCCTTGCTCAGCTCACTCTACGGTGCGGACTACCGCACCATTCCCAGCTATGAACACCGCAACACGCGCTTCTCCCAGGTCAGCTGGGTGAGCGCACCCACAGCTTGAGCCCACAGGAGCCACCATGCACACCATCGACATTGCCCTGCGCGAAGACATCTACCAAACCTACCACCCTTTCATTTTGAGCACCCTGCAACGCCGGGCAGTGGTTGGCGCCACCAGCATCACCTTGGACGGCGCGCGCGCGGCGTTTATCTTCGATCACTACAGCGCCAAAGGCCGCAAGGTGCTCGATATCGGCGCCAACCAGGGCTATATGAGCATCGAGGCGGCGCTGCGTGGCGCGCGCCAGGTCGACGCGTTCGAGTCCAACGCGGTGGACAGCCATTTTTTGTCGCAGGCGGCCAGCACCTTGTTTCCCTTGCGCTGCGTCTCGGTGCATGGTCAGAATTACCGCTTCGACCTGCCCCCGGCACTCCCATGGGATTGTGTGCTGTGTTTGAACGTGCTGCACCATGTGGGCCGCTACTTTGACCAGCATGTGGAGACCTTGGCAGACGCCAAAGCCAATATGGCGCAGCACTTGCAGACCTTGCTGAGCGGCGGCGCTCAGGTCTGGCTGCAGCTGGGCTTCAACTGGCAAGGCGATGTGCGACAGCCCCTGTTTGCGCACGGCTCCAAGCGCGAAATGACCCACACGGTGGCAGAGCTCGCTGGGCCCAAGGCCCGCATCGCCACCATCGGCATCTACAACCCCAACAGCCGCGCCTACGAAGCGGTGGCCGCCGACGACACCGAGCATGCGCTGTGGCAGCGCATGGAGGGCATCGGCGAATTCGCCAACCGCCCCCTGTACTTGATCGAATCAGTGGTCTGAGGCCAGCAGCGCCGCGCGGGTGGCGGCCAGCTGCGGCGCGTACTGCGCCAGATACCAGGCGTCGTAGTCCAACACCCCAGCGCTCAACGGGGTGCTGGCGCGCCACCCGAAGGCGTCAAAAGCCGCCGAGCAGTCCAACACAATGGCCGGCACGTCCAGCCCGCGCGCGGGCTTGTACAGCACCTGCGCCGGCACATCCAGGGTGTGCTGCAACACGTCGATCAAGCGGTTCAAGGACCAGCCCACACCGCTGCCGGCATTGAACACGCCCACCGTGGACGACAGCAAGGCGCGCCGGGTCAGGTCCGCCAGGTCGCGCACATGGAAGTAGTCGCGCACGGTCTCGCCGTCGCCCCATACCTCCAGCCGCTGGCCGCTGTGCATCTTGTGAATGAAGTTGGCCACCACACCCTGCCCCGACAAGGGGTTTTGGCCCGGCCCGGAGGGGTTGGCCGCGCGCAGCACCACATAGTTCAACCCATGCAGGTGCTGGTAGAGAAACAGGTATTTCTCGATCGCCAGCTTGCTGATGCCATAGGAACACAGCGGGTGGTTGGGGTGGTTCTCGGTCACCGGCACCTGCTGGGGTGCGCCGTACACCGTGCCGCCGGACGACATGAACAGCACGCGCTGCACCCGGTGCTGCACACACAGATCGAGCAGGCGCAGCGTCTGGACGATATTGCTCTGCACGTCGTAGGTCTTGTCTTCGTTCGAGCTTTTGGGCAAGGTGGTGGACACCAGGTGCACCGCATGGGTGATGCCGTGCCCCGCCATCACCGCGTCGAGCTTGGCGGTGTCGGAGAAATCGCCTGGCACATAGGTGCAGCCAGGGGTCGAGGCGGTCGCATCGGCGTGCACGTCCAGCACCACCACCGGCAGTTGGTGTGTGGTGAGTGCCTGCACCACATGGCGCCCAATAAAACCGCAGCCGCCCAAAACGAGTGTTGTCATGACTGTGCCTTGCTCTTGGCTTGTTCAACGCGCCGAATAGCCACCGTCGACCGGTATCACGGTGCCGGTGACAAAGTCGCTGGCCGACGAGGCCAGAAACACCACCACCCCTTTCATGTCGGCCGGCTGGCCCCAGCGTTTGGCGGGGGTGCGCAACAGCACCTCGGCGCTGCGTTTCTCGTCGGCGATCAGCGCGGTGTTGAGCTGGGTGTCCATATAGCCTGGCGCAATGGCATTGACACAAATGCCATGGGCCGCCCAGTCGTTGGACAGCGCCTTGGTGAGCTGCGCCAACCCGCCCTTGGATGCGGCATAGGCCGGGATGGTGATGCCGCCGAACTGGCTCATGATGGACGCCACATGGATGATCTTGCCGCGCCGCTGGGCGATCATGGCGGGGGCCACCTGCTGCGAATACACAAACCCGGCGGTGAGGTTGACCGACAGCACCTCGTCCCAGTCCTGCTCGCTGAAGCGCTCGCTCGGTGCGCGGCGTTGTATGCCGGCGGCGTTGACCAAGATGTCGATCGGGCCACCGAGCAGAGCAACCGCTGTCTGCACCGAGGCCTTGATGGCCTGGCGGTCGCGGATGTCGACCTGCAGGCCATGCACATCGTGGCCCTGCGCGCGCAGCTCGGCGGCCAAGTCGTCTACCTTGGGGGCGAGGTCCACCGCCACCGCACGCGCGCCGGCCTCCAGCAGGCCGTCCAACATGGCGCGACCCAGATCGCCCGCGCCGCCCACCACCAGGGCCCGCAGCCCAGTCAGATCAAAGAGTGTCATGGTGTGTGCCCTCCTGCTCAGCCCATGAACATGCCGCCGTTGACATCGAGCACGGCTCCGGTGGAAAACCCCGATTCCTGGCTGGCGAAGTAACAGACCGCACAGGCCACTTCTTCGGAGGTGCCGATGCGGCCCAGCGGAAACTTCTCCAACAGTTGTTGCTGGGTCTGCGCGTCGCGCATGCGCGACATGTCCGATTCGATGGTGCCCGGGGCCACGCAGTTGACCGTGATGCCAAAGGGCGCAAGGCGCCGCGCCAGGCCGTAGGTCAAGGAAATCATGCCGCCCTTGGACGCTGTGTATGACATGGCATTGGCGTAACCGCCCATGCGTCCGGCGTTGGACGCGATGTTGATGATGCGCGGATGGCTGCCCTGCTTCAGATACGGTATGCACTGCTGGGTCACAAAAAACGTGCCTTTGAGGTTCACATCCAGCACCCGGTCCCACATCGCTTCGGTGGTGTCTTCGACCGCACTCAGGTCCAGAATGCCTGCGCAATTGACCAAGATGTCGATGGATCCGTGGTGCGCATGGATGCGCTGCAACAGCGCTGGCAGTTGCGCCACATCTGCCACATCGCCGTGCCAGATGGATGGCGCATAACCCTTGTCCTGCAACTGCGCTTGGGCCGCTTGCAAGTGCTCGGCGTTGGAGCTGAGAATGGCCACCCGCAAGCCGGCCTGCAACAACTTCTCGGCAATGGCCAGGCCAATGTTTTTGGAGCCACCGGTCACCAGGGCGGTGCGCTGGCCATAACTGAACACCGCGTGTGCCATCACACGCCCCCTTTCTGATAGCGGTCGAGCACCATGTCGGCGCCCGCTGCGTCCTGCACCGACAAAGTGGTGTGGATGAACTGCAGCAGGTCGCGCGACTCTTCGGGTGTGCGGGCGGTGGTGTAGATGCGGGCAAAGACCTGGCGCTCAGTGCCCACCATGTCGGCGCTCACCAGATCGCCCGGCTGAAAACGCTGCAGCACCTCAATGACTTGCGGGTGTGCGCGAATCGCGTCCAAACCCCCAATGGCCCCCACCCGCCCGGCCTTGAGCAAGACCCACACCGTGGTGGCGTACTGCCCTTGAAATCCCGGGTCGTTGAGCGGCGCAAAATCGCCTGTCCACATGCGCCCGGTCATGGCAAAGCGCAGCAGCATCTCGCGCTGATCGAAGTGGTTGAAGTGCCGCAGATAGAGGTGTGGCGCCTCGCCCTGCAGCCGAAAGCCCGGGTCGTAGGCGTAGAAGGCCTGGTCGTCGACAAAAAACTGGATCAACAGCACCCCGTTGTCGATGCCCAAAGCCTGAAACATCTGGACCAGTTGGGGATGCACCTCTTGCACAAAGCGGCTGCTGTGGCGGCTGGGGTATTCGGCGGCGATACACACCGAGCTGAATTGCCCCTGCTTGTCGGTTTTGTGGCGGTCGGCCAAGGCCGACAAATAGGCCACACCGTCGACAAAGGTGTAGTAAGCGAACATGTCGTCGCACTGCATGAACTTCTCAATCCGAAGTTCTTTGCGAATGGACGCCGCCAGCGCCTTGGTGATGCCGTCGCGGCACTCCTGCGGGTTGTGGCAGATGGAAATGCCCACGCCCGCGCCCGCGTCCACCGGCTTGACCACCACCGGATAGGGCAAGGCCGCCACCGCCTCGGGAGACGACAGATCCACCGCACAATAGGGCGTGACCGGCACCCCGTGCGCCACACAGGTGTCGGCAAACTCGGTTTTGCTGGTCAGGGCGCGGATGATGTGCTCGGTGGCGTAACAAAACAGTTGGTTGCGCGCGCAGATCTGTTGATAAAACGGCACCAAGGGATCGGCCACACCCACCAAGACCCCGTGAATGCCTTCGCGCTGGATCACTTCGTCCACCGCGTCCAGATCGGTCACATCGACCTCGTACGAGGCGGCGGCGCGCCGCTTGGCCGGCGACTGTGGGTAGGGGTCGAGCACCACGGTGTACAAGCCCATGCCATTGGCCACATCGACCAAGGCGCCGGTTTCCGGGTTGCCACCCAAGATGGCGATTTTGTGTGCGGTCGCGGGGTTCATGCTGGCGCGCTTTCAGTCAAGGGGCAGAAGCTCAGCGGGTCGTAGCCGATGGCGGCGACAAACGCGTCGAGATGGCGGGTGTCGATGGCGACCGACCGCACCTTGCTGTGATCCAAACCCAGCCGCTGACACAGTGCGGCGACCTCGGCGTGCAGCGCCGGGTCAAACGAGGGCAGCAGCAGGTGGTCAAACACCGCGTGTCGCAAGGTGTCGGGATCGCTGACCGGCATGCGCAAGATGGCGTTTTCTTGGTGGTCCTGGTCGTACCAGCCCGCGACCACCAATGCCGAGTTGCTCTGCAGGTGGCGGTACACATGCTGGCCAAACGAGCCGGAGTTGTAGACCGCCAAGCGCGCTCCATCGGCCAGTGGGCCAAACACCTCAAAGCGGTCGTACAGAGCCTTGTTGCGCAGAAATCCGCCCGAGCGGATGGTGACAATGGCCGCGAAATAGGCCAGCAACTGTTGCGCGTACCCGTGGGGCGACGAGGCACTGTCCAGCGCCGTGGCCAGGTACCGAAAGGCCGCCGCGATCCGGTCGGTGTCGCGGTGATCAAACTGGGTCGACTTGAGAATCGAGTTGGGCCGCTGGCGGTAGTTGCACAGCGCCACATCGGTCACCACAACGACTTGGCTGCGGTCGATGGCGGGATACACCAAGGCGGCGTCTTCGGCCACCATCACCTGCTCGGGCACCCGGTTTTGCAAGTCGGCGATCAAGCTGCGCTTGTACAGCTTGCCCCAGGAATAGGTGCGCAGGCCATGGCTAAAAAACGGATCGCGGCTGATCATTGTCGGCAGAATCTCCCGCTCAATGCGCTCGCGCGGGTACACACCAGGCGCGAGCGGGTTGCGAACGGTCACAAAGTTGCCCAGGAACTCGCGCCGGTAGTCGCCGATGACGATGTCGGCGCTGTGGGCACTGGCCAGGCGGTGGTACTGAGCCAGACAGTCGGGTTCGATCCAATCGTCGCCATCGACGTAAAACACATAGTCGCCTGTGGCCGCCTGCAAACCGGCTTTGCGCGCCGACACCAAGCCGCTGTTGGGCTGGGCAATCACTTGGATGCGCGGGTCGGACTTGCGGAAGTACTCACAAATTTCCAGCGCGTTGTCGGTGGAGCCGTCGTCCACCAAAATGATCTGCAGCTGGCGGTAGGTCTGGCCCACGATGCTGCTGACGCACTGGTAGAGGTAGGCGTCTAGGTTGTAAATGGGCACAACAACCGAAATCAGGTCCATGGGGACTCCAAGCGCACACAGTGGGCGGGCAGGCCAACACGGCCGTGGTGCAGCACTTCAAACAAGTCGCCGGCGCGGGGCTGGTGCAGGCGTTGCGCTGCTGTCAGATCGATGGCGGCGGTGGACACGATCAAGCGGTCTAGCTGCGGCCCGACGAAGCACACATTGCTCACCTGCTGGGCCGGCACCGCGACACGGCGCAGCACTCGCCCACAGGGGTCGAGTTCGGCCACGGCCGCAGCGCCCCACAAGGCCACCCACAGATGGCCCTGGGTGTCTAGGCACATGCCATCGGGATAGCCCCGCTCCCCGCCGAACTGGGCAAACACCTCGCGCCCGCTCACGCGCCGCCCATCGGCCGACACGCTGTAGCGGTAGACCGTGCCTTGCAAGGTGTCGTTGAGAAACAGCTGCCGGCCATCGGCCGACAGCACTGGTCCATTGGTCACCGTGAATCCGCTGTCGTGGATGCGCAGCCCTTCACCAGGCGTGAAACTCGCCAAGCGGCCATCGCGCGCCTGCGGCTGGGCGCTGTTCATGCTGCCGTACCAGATCTGGCCGCGGGCGTCGACACTGGCGTCGTTCAGGCGCAGCGGCGCTGGACCCGGAAAATGCCGGTTGAGCCACTGCAGGCGCTGCGGCTGGGTGGTGTCGAACCAGGCCAGCCCAGCGCGCAGGCCCAACACATAGGCGCTGACGCGCTCGGTGGGCAAGACCCAGGCCACAGGCTCGTCGAAGCGCCAACTGCGGGTCAGCGACGCATCGAGGTCCCACTCCAGCAGCCGGCCCTGCAAGATGTCGGTCATGAGCAGACGCTGGGTCCGGTCGTCCCACAGCAGACCTTCGCCCAGCTCTGCCTGCACACCACACCAGTGCTGGCACAGCAGTTCTGCCGTCGGCGCTTCGCAAGACACAGTGCTCATGGTGCGGCTCGGTTTATGCGGGGTCGTGCAAACGGCTGGCGATGCCGCCGCTGATGTCGATACAGGCGCCATGCAGAAAGCGCACCGCACCAGACGACACCGCCAAGGCCAAGGCGGCGATTTCCTGCGGGGTGGCGATGCGCTGTTGCGGGTGGTGCGCTTGCAGCGCGGCTTTCTTGTCTGGGCAGGTGGCAAAGCCGTCGAGCAGCATCGGCGTTTCCACCGACGCTGGTTCAATGCAATTGATGCGCAGCCGGTCGGCGTAATCCAAGGCCAAGCCTCGGGTCAAGGCAGCCAGCGCCGCTTTGGTGGTGGCGTAGGCCACAAACCCCGGTTTGGTCAAGCGGCTGTGTACGCTGCCGATGTTGACCACACTGGCCAAGGCAGGGGTCATGACAGCGGCCAAGCCGCTGATCAGCACATACGGGGCCATCACATTGATGCTGTAGGACTTGCTCAGCTCGTCCACGGGTATCGGATGGGTCTGGCTCACATACTGGTAGGCGGCGTTGTTCACCAGCACATCCAGCGTGTGGCCACCCAGCCAAGCGGTGATCTCGGCCAGCACCGCCGCTTGGGTGTTGGGCTGGTGCACCAGCTCGTACAAATCGACCGTGATGTGGTGGTCCGGGCGGACGTGGCTGGCGGCCACACGGTCGAGCCCGCAGACCAGATAGCCCGCTTGTTGAAACGTCTCGACCATGGCCGAGCCGATGGCGCCAGCCGATCCGGTGATGAGTGCGCAACGTGGCATACCAAATTCCCAGCTGCGTTCAGGCGGCCAGCGGCAGCACCTTGGCCGGCGCAGCGGCCATGGCCAGGACATCACACACCCGGTGCACATCGGCGTCGCTCAAACCGGGATACTGGGGCAAACAAATCACCTCACGCGACGCTTGGGTGGCGTGCGGCAACAAAGCCGTCTGCGCCGAGGGCAAGCCCCGGTACATCGGGAATTCGCTGATCAGCGGATAAAAATACCGTCGCCCGGAGATGCCTTGCTGTTTGAGTGTTTCATACAAAGCGTCGCGGCTGAGCGCACAGTGGGGTTTGACGCGGATCGGGAAGTACGACCAATTCACCCGGTCCTGCTCGGGCCAAGTGGGGGTCTCAATGCTGTCGATGGCGGCCAGCCGCTCGCGGTAGATCGCATCGATCTGGGCGCGGCGCTCCAGCACCGCCGGCATGTGTTGGAGCTGCAGCAGCCCCAGAGCGGCGTTGAATTCGCTCATCTTGCCGTTGATGCCGGCGGCCACCACCGTCACTTCGTTGACAAAACCAAAGTTCTTCAAATGGTCGATGTGCTGCTTGGTGCGCAAGTCCCGGCAGACGATGGCGCCGCCCTCGAAGGTGTTGAATACCTTGGTGGCATGGAAGCTGAGAATCGACAGATCGCCCGCGTTCAACACACTCTGCCCTTGGCGCTGCACACCAAAGGCGTGGGCGGCGTCGTAAATGACCTTGAGGTTGTAGTTGTCCGCGATGCGCTGAATCGCCTCGGTGTCGCACGGTCGCCCATAACAATGCACCGGCATGATGGCGGTGGTGTGCGGCGTGATGGCCGCTTCTATCTTGTCGGGGTCGAGGTTGTAGGTGTCGGGGTCGATGTCCACAAACACCGGTTTGATGCCGTTCCACAGCAGCGAGTGGGCGGTGGCCACAAACGAGTAGGGGGTGGTGATCACCTCGCCACCGATGCGCAAAGCTTGCAGCGCGGTCACCAGCGCCACCGTGGCGTTGGCGAACAGACACACATACGGCACGCCCAAAAAGGCCGCCAGGGCCGCCTCCAACTGGCGGAGAAATGGGCCCCCGTTGGTCAGAATTTTGGACGCCCAGATCTGCTCCAAGTAAGGCAAGAACTCTTCCAGGGGCGGCAGATGCGGCTGGGTGACCGTGATCGGCTTGGCGTTGGCCTGGGGCGGCGTGGCGCTGGGCCAGGCGCTGGGTCGACTGCTCATGGTCGTGTTCCTGAAAAGAGGTTGGGCGACGTCGGAGAACCGACACAAGCCCCTCAAGCAAGGTTCAGACCAAGTAAAAAAACCCGCCAGATGGCGGGTTCTTGGTGGGTAGTCGAGGGCCTCAGGCGTGCAGCACCACAGCGGGGGCGGCGCGCATGCGCTGTTTGATCTCGGTGGACGACACGTCGGGCGTGCGGGCCAGGTACACCACATGGCATTGCTCGGCCATGAAGTCGAACTTGCCGGCCCAGTCGTCGCCCATCACAAACACATCGGCCCCCAGGCGAATGGCATCCGGCACCTTTTGGTCCCAGTCGTCTTCGGCAAACACCTCGTCGACGTAACGGCAGGCTTCGAGCACCGCTTTGCGGTCTTCAAAGCTCATGACCGATTGTTTGCCCTTGAGCGCGTTGAACTCGTCGGTCGACAAACCCACCACCAACCGGGTGCCCAGCTCGCGCGCGCGCTTGAGCAATTGCACATGACCGGGATGAAACAGGTCAAAAGTGCCGTAGGTCAACACGGTGCGTTGGGCTTGGGCGGTCATGGTGGGTTCCCCTTAAAGAGGCCGGTGGCCTTGACCACCGGCGGTTCTTACGATCAGCGCAGCAGGGACAGCACCGACTGCGGCTGTTGGTTGGCCTGGGCCAACATGGCGGTGGCTGCCTGCGAGATGATCTGCGTGCGCGCCAGCTCGGTGGTCGCCTGGGCGTAGTCGGCATCCAGAATCCGGCTGCGGGAAGCCGAAGTGTTCTGCGACACGTTGGTCAGGTTGTCGATGGCATAGGTCAGGCGGTTGACCTTGGCACCCAGATCGGCGCGGAACTCGTCGACTTTGGCAATGGCACTGTCGATGGTGGTGATGGCCGAGTTGGCGCTGGACTGGCTCGAGATGTTGAAACCCGAAGAGCCGCTGGCCCATGCCACGCTGGAGAGAGTGGCTCCCGACGCGGTGGTCATGTTCTTGAACGTCACCTCAATGGTCTGGCTGGCGTTGGCGCCGACGTGGAACTTCATGGTCTGATCAGAGCCACCCGAACCGCCTTTGAGCACGTCCTTGGTGTTGAACTGCGTCATCTCGGCAATGCGGTTGATCTCTTCAGACAGCTGCTTGAATTCGGCGTCCAGCGAACCGCGGTCGGTGTCGGTGTTGGTGTCGTTGGCCGACTGGACCGACAGTTCACGCATGCGCTGCAGCATGTTGGTGATTTCCTGGGTCGCGCCTTCTGCGGTCTGGATCATCGAGATGCCGTCGTTGGCATTGCGCACCGCCTGGTTCAGGCCGCGCACTTGTGAGGTCATTTTGTTGCTGATGGCCAGGCCAGCAGCGTCGTCGGCGGCGCTGTTGATGCGCTTGCCGGTGGACAGCTGTTCCATGGCTTTGCTGAGGCTGCGGTTGTTCACCGTCAGGGCGTTTTGCGCCATCAGCGACTTGACGTTGGTGTTGATCACGGACATGGTCTTACTCCTTCAAGAGAGAAATTTCACTTTGGTTTGGCAGGAACCTTGTCAGGGAGTAGGACCTGCCGGGTCTTTCACAGGATTCGAAGTTTCGATTGCCTGTTGCTTGGTGAATCGGCGCTTGGGCTTGGAGCTTTAGGCCTGTTGCGTTTTTTTTGCTGTTAGATTTTTTTATCCTGCAGCAAACCACGCATGTCCTCGATGTTGTGGGCAATGCGCAGCGCGGTCTCATTGGGAATTTGGCGCACCACGTCGCCGGTGGCCAAGTTGGTGACCTTGACCACCACCTTGTCGGCTTCTTTGTCGACACTAAAGGCCAAGTTGTACGAGTTCTTGCGCATGTGTTCGTTCATGCGCTCCACCGCTTCGTCGAGCTGTTCCTGGGCTTGCGCCGCATCGAACGAGGGCTTCTGGGGCTCCTGCACCGCCGCTTTGGCGCCGGGCATGGGCAGCGTGTGGGCGTCGACTTTGGCCGCGTCAGGGGTGTCGGCTTGCGCGGCCGGCGGACGCGCCGGCAAAACAACAGGCGCAGACGGCGCGGTGGTGATGGTGTTGCTCATGGTGAGATCCTTTCTGGGCCAACGGTGCGGTTCGCGAAGCGACACGCTTTGAGGCCTCGTCGGATTCAGGATCGGTGCGCCCAAACAAAACTTGAGCGTTTTCTTCAAAAAAAAACCGCTCAGCGGTGCGGCGCCTAGGCGCTGGGGCGATTGGCGCCAGTCGGTACCACCAAAGCACTCATGGCACGCCGACGATCCAGCCCTCTAGCGCATCACAGGCGGGCAAACCCCATTGCGGGTGGCCTTGCTCGTGCTGGCGGTGGCCCCAGGCCGCTTGCAACAGGCACAGCACCGCGTCGAGCCGGTCGCCGCTGGCGTCGGCCACCAGCGCGTCCCGTTGGGCGTGGCTCACACGCAGGCGCAGGCCCGCCGCTGCCAACAGCGGCGCGCGCCCCTGCTCCAGCGCCTCAAGCAGATCTTTGCGGGCAATCAAGCGATCGGGGGTTTGTTTTGCTTTGCTGTCGCTTTTGTAGGAACGCGCACCCAGCACGCTGCGCGCCACATGGCCCGGATACGCTTCCAGCGCCACCCGGCTGGGGTCGGCGCGGTGCAGGCCAGGCAGCGACACACCGGCGTCGATCAAGGCTGTCACACCAGCGTGCAACATAAAAGCCACTGGCGGATTGACCCATTTCATGCTCG
>CAMBOY010000033.1 GCA_945869245.1 Hydrogenophaga intermedia | reverse complement strand
CGCTTTGTGCCGCCGGCCGACGGCTACATGGACGTTGGCAGCGGCCAGTTCATCTGGCGCCAGAGCGACGACCCCGAGGACGGTTATGTGGCCGCCACCGACGCGCGCCGCGATGGGCTGGTGGCGGGATGTTAGCCCTCATCTGATGGCACGTATGGTGTTCAAATCAATACGATTTTTCGCAAATTAGGGAAAATACCGATCAATATCTGCAACAAAGTACAGAGGTGATGTGTTTGATGTACGGGTGTGCTCGAGAAAAGTCCGAACAATCGGCGCTGCGATTCACCGCAACATTTCACCGTGCACACCAAGGAGACATCCGTGAACTTCCGTCTTTCCGCAGTTTTGGCCGCCTCGCTGCTGGCCACCGCCGGCGCCCAGGCAGCCACCGAGCTTGTGATTGCCACCGTGAACAACGGTCACATGATCGAGATGCAAAAGCTCTCGAAAAACTTTGAGGCCGCCAACCCGGACATCAAACTTAAATGGGTGACGCTGGAAGAAGGTGTGCTGCGCCAGCGCGTGACGACAGATATCGCCACCAAGGGCGGTCAGTTCGACATCATGACCATCGGCATGTACGAAGCGCCGATCTGGGGCAAAAAGGGCTGGCTGCAGGAGCTCAAGACCGACGTCGCCTACGATACCAACGACCTGCTGCCAGCCATCCGCAGCGCCTTGACGGTGGACGGCAAGCTGTTTGCTGCGCCCTTCTATGGCGAGTCGTCCATGCTGATGTACCGCAAGGACCTGGCCGACAAGGCCGGCGTGCAGGTGCCCGAGCGCCCCACCTGGGTCCAGATCGCCGATCTGGCCAAGAAGATGCACAACCCGCCCAACACCTACGGCATCTGCCTGCGCGGCAAGCCGGGCTGGGGCGACAACATGGCCTTCCTGTCCACCCTAGTCAATACACACGGCGGGCAGTGGTTCGATATGCAGTGGAAGCCGCAGATCGACAGCAAGCCCTGGAAGGACGCCATCAGCCTCTACGTGAACCTGCTCAAGAACTACGGCCCTCCCGGTTCCGCAGCCAACAGCTTCAATGAAATTCTGGCCCTGACCAACTCGGGCAAGTGCGGCATGTGGATTGATGCGACGATTGCCGCTTCGTTCGTGAGCGACCCCAAGCAATCCAAGGTGGCCGACCAGATGGCGTTTGCCCAGGCCCCTACAGCAGTCACGCCCAAGGGCGCCAACTGGCTGTGGTCCTGGAACCTGGCCATCCCCGCCGGTTCTAAAAAGGTGGACGCTGCGCAAAAGTTCGTGACCTGGGCTACGAGTAAGGATTACGTGCAGTTGGTCGGCAAGACCAACGGCTGGGCCAACGTGCCCACAGGCACCCGCAAGAGTACCTACGCGTTGCCCGAGTTTCAAAAGGCAGCTCGCTTTGCCGCAGCCGAACTCAAGGCCATCGAGTCGGCCAACCCGACCGATTCCACGCTGCCGAAGTCACCCTATGTAGGTGTGCAATTCGCCGCCATTCCCGAGTTCCAGGCCATTGGCATTGCCGTGGGCCAGCAGATGAGTGCGGCTCTGGCCGGTAAGACCACGGTGGACGCCGCGCTCAAGGCCAGCCAGACCGCGGCTGAGCGCGAAATGAAGAAAGCCGGCTACTACAAGTAAGCCGCGCCCAGCTCCCTCTGCCGCCGATGGGTGAGGGAGCTGGTCATTGCTCTGTTTGAAGGCCCGCCATGAACCGTCCCCCATCGCGCACCCCATCGCGCCTGCTACCGCGTCTGCTGCTGACGCCCGCGGTGGCCACGCTCTTCCTCTGGATGATCGTGCCGCTGGTGATGACGATCTATTTCTCCGTCATTCGCTATAACCTGATGCAGCCTGACCAGTCCGGCTTCGTCGGTCTGGAAAACTTCGAGTACTTCGTCACCGACCCGTCGTTCAGCACCTCGGTGATGAACACCCTGCTTCTGCTGGGTAGCGTGATCTTGATCACCGTGATCCTGGGTGTGGCCATTGCCCTGCTGATCAATGAACCCTTTGCCGGCCGCGGCCTGGTGCGTGTGCTGCTGATCTCGCCCTTCTTTGTCATGCCCACAGTCAATGCGCTGATGTGGAAGAACATGATGATGAACCCCATCTACGGCGTACTGGCCCAAGTCTGGATGTTTTTCGGCGCCGAACCCATCGACTGGCTGACTGACCTGCCGCTGTTTTCGGTCATCGTCATGGTCAGCTGGCAATGGTTGCCGTTTGCCACGCTGATTTTCATGACGTCGCTGCAGAGCATGGATCGCGAGCAGCTCGAAGCCGCGCGCATGGACGGCGCCAGCTACCTGCAGCAGTTTCGCTATCTCTACATCCCGCACTTGGGCCGTTCGGTGGCGGTGGTAGTGATGATCGAGCTGATCTTCCTGTTGTCCATCTTTGCCGAGATCTACACCACCACCGGTGGCGGACCGGGCGACGCCAGCACCAACGTGGCCTTCCTGATCTTCAAGCAGGCGCTGCTGAACTTCGACGCCGGTGTGGCCTCTGCGGGTGCCCTGTTCGCCGTCGTACTGGCCAACATCGCCGCGATCTTCCTGATCCGCATGGTCGGGAAAAACCTGGACAAATGATGAAACACCCCCGCCGCGCTTTGCGCGACCCCCTTAAGGGGGCGACACCAGCGGCCCGGCAGAGCCGGTTCCGCGGTGTCCCTCGACCAGACACCTCGCTCAAAGGTGGTTTCGCATGAGAGCCTCTGTTTACACACCAGCGTATCTGGTGCGCACCGTGGCCGCCTGGGCGGTGGCCTTGCTACTGTTTTTCCCGCTGGGCTGGCTGCTGCTGACCGCGTTCAAGACCGAACTGCAGGCCATCAATGTGCCGCCGCTGTTCCTGTTCGAGCCCACGCTGGAGAACTTTCACGAGGTGCAGGAACGCAGCGACTACCTGCACTACGCCTGGAATTCGGTGGTCACCAGCGTGGTGTCCACGCTGATCGGCCTGGCGATCGCCGCACCGGCCGCTTACGCCATGGCTTTTCACAAGGGCAAGCGCGACAAGGACATTCTGATGTGGATGCTGTCTACCAAGATGATGCCCGCTGTGGGCGCTCTGGTGCCCATCTACGTGCTGGCCCAGAAGAGCCACCTACTGGACACCCAACTGGCGCTGATCATCGTGTTTACCTTGTCCAACCTGCCCATCATGGTGTGGATGCTGTATTCGTCCTTCAAGGATATCCCGCGCGAGATTCTGGAGGCCGCGCGCATGGACGGCGCCACGCTCTGGCAGGAAGCTACCCGGGTGCTGCTGCCATTGGGCATGGGCGGCCTGGCTTCCACCGGCCTGCTGTGCCTGGTGCTGAGCTGGAACGAGGCCTTTTGGAGTCTGAACCTCACCGCCGCCAAGGGCGGCACTCTGGCCACGCTGATCGCCAGCTACTCCAGCCCCGAAGGCCTGTTTTGGGCCAAGCTGTCGGCCGCCTCGCTCATGGCCATCGCCCCCATCGTGGTTTTCGGCTGGTTCAGCCAGAAGCAACTTGTTCAGGGCCTGACCTTCGGGGCGGTGAAATGAGTACCCCCCGCATCGCCTTCGGCGCTACCCCCCATGGGGCGCGACTGGCGGCCCGGCAAAGCCGGTTCTGCGGTCGCCTTGACCCACACCCCTTCGCTCGCAGTGTTTCTGCGGCCTCGTTCATCTGAGGAGTCTTTCCTGTGGCCTATCTCCAACTCCAAGGCATCGAAAAATATTTTGGTGAGCACCGCGCCATCAAGGGCATCGACCTGGCCATCGAGCGGGGCGAGTTCATCGTCTTCGTCGGTCCCTCGGGTTGCGGCAAGTCCACCCTGTTGCGCCTGATTGCCGGGCTGGAACACATCGACGGTGGCGTTCTGACGCTAGATGGCAAAGACATCACGCACGCGCCATCCAGCCAGCGCGATCTGGCCATGGTGTTCCAGAGCTATGCGCTGTACCCACACATGAGCGTGTACGAGAACATGTGTTTTGCGCTCAAGCTGGCCAAGGTCGATGCCAAGGTGATCGACGAGAAGGTGCAGAACGCTGCGCGCATCCTCAACCTCACGCCTTACCTGCAGCGCACGCCCAAGGAACTCTCGGGCGGCCAGCGCCAGCGGGTGGCCATCGGCCGCGCCATCGTGCGCCAGCCCAAGGTGTTCCTGTTCGATGAGCCGCTGTCCAACCTCGACGCGGCCCTGCGTGGCCAGACCCGGGTGGAGATCGCTAAGCTGCACCGCGACCTGGGCGCCACCACCATCTACGTGACCCACGACCAGGTCGAGGCCATGACCCTGGCCGACCGGGTGGTGGTGCTGCGCGACGGTGTCATCGAACAGGTGGGCACTCCGCTGGAGCTCTACGACAAACCCGCCAATCAGTTCGTGGCGCAGTTCATCGGCACACCGCAGATGAACGTGTTGCCTCTGCAGCGGTTGCCGGCGCTGGTGGAGCAACAGGCCCCGGCCCGCGCAGTGGGTGGCGCCATCGGCTTGCGGCCAGAAAACGTGAGCGTGCGCAGCAACGGCAGCACACCGGTGGCCGGCCAGGTGGATCTGGTCGAGGCGTTGGGCGCCGAGACCCTGATTTATGTGAGCACCTCCAACGGCGCGCAGTTTGTGGCGCGGCAGAACACCCGCACCAACCTGCACGCCGGCGACACGGTGAGCCTCGACATCGACGCCTCGCAGGCCCACTGGTTCGACGCCAGTGGCCGTGTGGTGCCGGCACACACCGCCTAGGCCATGAACATGTCCCAACTTTTGAAGGGCAAGGTGGCCGCCGTCACGGGCGCTGCGTCGGGCATCGGTTTTGCCAGCGCCCAGGCCATGGCCCAGGCCGGCGCCCGCGTGGTGTTGATCGACCGCGACGCGGCCGCACTGGAGATGGCCTGCGCCACCATGGGTGACCATGCACTGCCCTTGGTGCTGGACCTGCTCGACCCGGTGCAGTGCAACAGCCTGCTCGAGCGCACGCTCGCACTGACCGGCCATCTGGATATCTTTCACGCCAACGCTGGTCTTTATGTGGGCGGCGACCTGCTTGACACCACCCCCGAAGCCATCGACCGCATGTTGAACCTCAATGTGAATGTGGTGATGAAGAACGTGCATGCTGTGCTGGCCCACATGGTGGGGCGTGGCACGGGCGACATCCTGGTCACGAGTTCGCTGGCGGCGCATTACCCCACGCCGTGGGAGCCGGTCTATGCCTCGTCCAAATGGGCCATTGACTGTTTTGTGCAGACCGTTCGGCGCCAGATGTTCAAGCACGGCATCCGTGTGGGATCGGTCTCGCCGGGGCCGGTGGTTACCGGCCTGCTGGCCGACTGGCCGGCCGACAAACTGGCCGAAGCCAAGGCCGCTGGCAGCCTGCTCGACCCCTCCGAGGTGGCCGAGGTGCTGCTTTTTATGCTCACCCGCCCGCGCGGCATGACCATCCGCGACGTGGTGCTCATGCCCACCCATTTCGACCTTTGATTGTTGGCGCTCCCCTGCTATCACCCGACCATGAACACCATCCTCCACCTGGGCCTTGGCTCTTTCCACCGCGCGCACCAGGCGGTCTACCTGCAGGCCCTGATCGCGTCGGGCGACAGCCGCTGGACCCTGGCCGGTGGCAACACCCGGCCCGACATGGCCGAGACCATTGCTGCGCTCGCCGCGCAGGGCGGCGCCTACACCCTCGAAACCATCTCGCCCGCGGGTGAACACCGTTACCAGCGCATCACCGCCATCCGCCATGTCATTCCCTGGTCCGCCGATCTCGCGGGACTGATCGCCCAGGGTGCCAACCCGGCCACCAAAATCATCTCGTTCACCGTCACCGAGGCCGGTTATTACCTCGACGCGGCCAACCAGCTCGACCTCGCCAGCTTCGCCGATCTGCGCGTCGATCTCGAAGCCGCCCGCGCCGGCCGCCCAGGGCCGACGCTCTACGCCGCCCTCTCCGCCATCCTGCGCGCACGCATGCGCGCCGGTGCCGGGCCGGTGACCTTGCTCAATTGCGACAACCTGCGCCACAACGGCCAACGTTCTCGCGCCGGGCTGCTGCAGTTCATCGGTTTGCTCGGCGACACCGCGTTGCTGGCCTGGGTCGAGGCGAACACCAGCAGCCCCAACGCCATGGTGGACCGCATCACACCCCGACCCACGCCCGACGTGCGCGAGCGCGTGCGCGCAGCGACCGGTGTGGACGACCCGGCCGCGCTCATGGGCGAGAGCTTCATCCAGTGGGTCATCGAAGACCGCTTCATCGCCGGCCGCCCGGCGTGGGAAACGGTCGGGGTAGAGATGGTCGATTCCGTCGACGCCCACGAAGAGGCCAAGATCCGCTTGCTCAACGCCACCCATTCCTGCATCGCTTGGGCCGGCACGCTGGTGGGCTATCGGCACATCCACGAAGGCACCCACGACCCGGTGATCCGACAGATGGCCTTCGACTATGTGACCCAGGACACCATCCCGGTGCTGGACACGCCCGAGCGGCCCAGCCCTATCGACCTGCCGCGTTACCGCAATGTGGTGCTGGATCGTTTTGGCAACCCCGCCATCCGCGACACCAACCAGCGCGTGGCCATGGATGGTTTCTCCAAGATCCCGGGTTTTGTTGCGCCCACCATCCGCCAGCGGCTGGCGCGCCGCGAGGGCATCGACAGCGTGGCCATGCTGCCGGCGCTGTTCCTGGCCTATCTGCAGCGTTGGCATCTGGGCCAGATTCCCTACATCTACCAAGACCAAGCCATGGACCCGGCCGCCGCCCACGCCATCTGCGCTGCGGTCGACCCGGTGGCCGCTTTCGCCTCCGACCCGGTGCTTTGGGGCGAGTTGGCTGGAGACACGCGCTTGTTGCAGGCGCTGCAGCGCGCCCACACGCGGGTGCAGGCTTTTGTCGCCGCGCATCAGCCTGTGGCCAGCGTCTGATGGGATACTGAAGACCGAGGCCCTGCCATGTCTGTCAAACCCCGAGATTTGCCCCGCCAGCTCAAGCCCGAGCTGGAACACGATGTGGCCCGCTCGCCGGCGCTGGGCTACGAGCGGTCCGACGAGGTGGGCCTGATCCGCTGCCTGTCGCACGGCTACCCCACGCCGCTGGCGCGTTGGCATTACCACGACGAGTACGAGCTGCACATCATCACCGCCACCAGCGGCAAAGTGTTTGTGGGCGACTGGATTGGCCAGTTCCAACCCGGTCAGGTGGTATTGACCGGCCCGCGTCTGCCGCACAACTGGGTCAGCACCGGTGTGTTGCCCGAGGGGGGCGTGCCCTTGCGCGATCTGGTGATTCAGTTTCCGGGTGAGCCACTGCAGCGTGCGGCCGAGCACATTTCCGAGCTCACCGCGCTGGCGCCACTGCTAGAGCGGGCGCGCCACGGCATCGAGTTTTTTGGGGTGTCCGACGCGGCGCAGCGGCACTGGCAGGCGGTCAAGAGGGTACGTGGTCTGCAGCGCCTGTCGGCGTTCACTGCCTTTATGGCCGATCTGGCGGCTTGCACCGACTACCGCCTGCTGTCCAGCGTGCAGCTGCAAAGCACCGAAAACGACGACGAGCTCGACCGCATCGAGTCGGTGGTCAGTCTGATCATGGAGCGCATGGGCGAGCCCCTGGCGGCCACCGATCTGGCGCGCGACCTGGACATGAGCGAAAGCCAGTTCAGCCGCTTCTTCCGCAAAACCACCGGCAACACCTTCACCGACTTCGTCAACCGGGTGCGCATCAACCGCGCCTGCCAGTTGTTGATGGAGACCGATCGTTTGATCACCGACATTTGTTACGAGGTCGGTTTTCACAACGTGGCCAATTTCAACCGGCGATTCCTGGACATCAAGGGCTTCACGCCTTCTGAATTCCGCCGCCAGGCTGCCGCGCGTTTTCGCGGTGCCGCCTGAGTCGCGCTCCTTTTCCCTTCAACGGTTTTCCCCATGTTTCTTGGACTCGATCTGGGCACCTCCGAGCTCAAAGCCCTGCTGCTCGACGAGCACCACACGGTGGTGGGCAGTGCCGGCGCGCCGCTGGCCGTGCAACGGCCACAGCCGCTCTGGGCCGAGCAATCGCCCGCCGACTGGTGGGCCGCGCTTGAAGTGGTGATGGGCCACCTGGCCGCCGAACACCCTCGGGCCATGGCCCGGGTGCAAGGCCTGGGTCTGTCGGGGCAAATGCACGGCGCTGTGCTGCTGGACGCGGCCGACGCCGTGTTGCGCCCTGCGGTGTTGTGGAACGATGGGCGCAGTGGTGCCGAGTGCCAGGCTTTGCACGCCGCTGTGCCCAACTTGGCCGACATCAGCGGCAACCTGGCGATGCCGGGCTTCACCGCCCCCAAACTGCTGTGGGTGCGTGCAAACGAGCCCGCGGTGTTTGACCGGGTGAGGCGTGTGCTGCTGCCCAAGGACTGGCTGCGCCTGCATCTCACCGGCGAATCGGTGAGCGATATGTCCGACGCGGCAGGCACCCTCTGGCTGGACACCGGTCGGCGCGACTGGTCCGACGCCTTGTTGGCCGCCACCGGCTTGGACCGTTCCCATATGCCGCGCTTGGTCGAGGGCAACGCGGTCTCGGCCTGTCTCAAGCCCGAATGGTGCGCGCGCTGGGGTTTGCCAGCGCGCGTCCCGGTGGCTGGCGGCGCCGGAGACAACGCGGCCAGCGCCATTGGCATGGGGCTCACCGAGCCCGGGCAGGGTTTTGTCTCGCTGGGCACCTCGGGCGTGGTGTTTGTCTGTGGCCAACGTTTTGCCCCCAACCCGGCGCAGGCGGTGCACGCCTTCTGCCACGCGCTGCCCGGGCGCTGGCACCAGATGTCGGTGATGCTCAGCGCTGCCAGCGCACTCAGCTGGGCCAGCCGGGTGTTGGGCTACCCGAACGAAGCGGCGTTGACCGAAGACGCGGCCACGCTCACGCCCGATCAGCAAGACAGTGCGCCGCTGTTTCTGCCCTACCTCAGCGGCGAGCGCTCGCCGCACAACAACCCGCTGGCCCAGGGCGCCTGGGCGGGCATGACACAGGCCCACGGCCGTGCCGACCTGGCCTACGCGGTGGCCGAAGGGGTGGGCTTTGGCCTGCTTGACGGCCTCTTGACCTTGGACCCCGGGGTGGGCGGTTGGCAAGCCCTGTCGCTGGTGGGTGGCGGTGCGCGCAGCCCCTGGTGGGCGCAGCAGCTGGCCCACATCCTGGGCGTGTCGCTGCACATCCATAGCGGTGCGGAGCGCGGCGCCGCCTTGGGCGCGGCCCGGCTGGGCTGGCTGGCTGCCAGCGGCGGCCTGGCTGAGGTGTGCCCCACACCGCCGGTGGCGCGGCATCTGGCGTCCGACGCCGCCATCCACCAGCGCCTGCGGCAGCGTCACACGCGTTTTCAGGCCCTGTACCCAGCCCTTCACCCACCCGCGCAGCCGTCGCCAAGCGCCCCTTGAATCCCGTCCTAGGGGGCACAGCCTTCCGGTGGCTTCAAAATTACGATAAGCGAAATTGATTTACGCATGTTGAATTTTGCGCTACAGTCCCGGCCACACCCGAGGACGACATGGGCACCTACACCTATCCCACGTTTGCTTACCGCAGCGCCGCCGATTTGATGGTGGATGCGCCGCAGCGACGGCCATTGATCGTGATCGGCGCCGGCCCAGTGGGCCTGAGCGCCGCCATCGACGCTCGCCTGCGTGGCTTGGACGTGCTGCTGTTCGACGAAGACGACAGCGTGTCCTTCGGCTCGCGGGCGGTGTGTTACGCCAAACGCACGCTCGAAATTCTGGACCGCTACGGCGTGGGCGAAGCCCTGTGCCAAAAGGGCGTGAGCTGGAGCGTGGGCCGCACCTTTGTGCGCGAAGAAGAGGTGTACCGTTTCAACCTGGTGCCCGACGCCGGCCACCACCGCCCGGGCATGATCAATCTGCAGCAGTACCACCTCGAAGAGGCGCTGGTGGCGCGTGCGGTCGAACTCGGCGCCGACCTGCGCTGGAAGCACAAGGTGGTGGGTGTACAACCGCTGGCCGATGGTGCGTGCGTGACGGTGGACACACCCGAAGGCAGCTTCACCATCGAGGCCGATTGGTTGGTGGTGGCCGACGGCGCGCGCAGCCCGGTGCGCCATCAGCTGGGCCTGGACATGGAAGGGCAGGTGTTCAAAGACCGCTTTCTGATTGCCGATGTGGTGATGGAGGTGGACTTTCCGGCCGAGCGCTGGTTTTGGTTTGACCCGCCGTTTCACCCCAAGCAGAGCGTGCTGCTGCACAAGCAAAGCGACAAGGTCTGGCGCATCGACTTTCAGCTGGGCTGGGACGCCGACCCAGAAGAAGAAAAAAAGCCGGAACACATCATTCCCCGGGTCAAGGCCATGCTGGGCGACGAGCGTCCTTTCACCTTGGAGTGGGCCAGCGTGTACACCTTTCAGTGCCGGCGCATGCAGCGCTTTCGCCATGGCCGCCTGCTGTTTGTGGGCGACGCGGCGCACCAGGTCTCGCCATTCGGCGCGCGCGGCGCCAATTCGGGCATTCAGGACGTGGACGACCTGATGTGGAAGCTGGCGCTGGTGATGCGCGGCCAAGCCAGCGAGGCCTTGCTCGACAGCTTTGATGCCGACCGCTGCTACGCCGCCGACGAAAACATCCGCAACAGCACGCGGTCGACCGACTACATCACCCCCAAAAGCGCGGTCAGCCGCTTGTTTCGCCAAGCCACGCTCGACCTGGCGCGCCACCACCCCTTTGCGCGCAAGCTGGTCAATTCGGGCCGCCTCAGCGTGCCGACCATCCAGGTCGACTCGGTGCTCAACACACCCGACGACGAGCCCTTTGCCGGCGACATGGTGCCGGGTGCGCCACTCGACGACGCGCCGCTGCGCATCCAGGGCCAGGACGCCTGGCTGCTGCCGCAATTGGGCAGCGGCTTTGTGCTGCTGGCCTGTGCCACATCGCCCCCAGCCGCCCACCACGAGTTGCCCGGCTTGCAGCAGGCGACCGCCAGTCTGGCCACACAGCCGGTGCCGGTGCAGGTGCAGCTGCTGTGCCGCGAGACTGGCGATGCGGTGCCAGCGCCGTGGCCGGTGCTGCACGACGCCCAAGGCGTGGCGCACCGCCGGCTCGATCTGCGCCCAGGCAGCTGTTACCTGATCCGCCCCGACCAGCATGTGGCCGCGCGCTGGCGCCGCTTCGATGCCGCTGCGCTACAGGCCGCACTGCAGCGCATCACCCAGGTCAGTCAGGTCGCCCAGGCCCTGGCCTAAAGGACACCGCCATGCCCTTGAATCTGCAACCGAACTTCGCCGAACCCGGCCAGCGCTATTTCCGCGACTTCAGCCCGGGCGACGATTTCTACCAAGCGCTGATCGACACCCACCGCGACCTCAGCGACGAGCAGAGCCATCTGCTCAACGCCAAGTTGGTGCTGCTGCTGGCCAACCACATCGGCGACTTGTCGGTGGTGCGCGAAGCGCTCGCCCTGGCCCGCCAAGAACTCTGAACACCTCTATTGCCCCGAAGGAGAGCTCCATGCCAATCCGCAAAATCCACCATGTCGCCTACCGTTGCAAAGACGCCAAACAAACGGTGGAGTGGTACCAAAAGCATCTGGACATGGGCTTTGTGCTGGCCATCGCCGAAGACCAGGTGCCGTCCACCAAAGCGCCCGACCCGTATATGCACATTTTTTTGGATGCCGGTGGTGGCAATGTGCTGGCGTTTTTTGAGCTGCCCAACTCGCCCGCCATGGGCCGCGACGACAACACCCCAGCCTGGGTGCAGCACATTGCGCTGGAGGTCGACTCCATGGACGAACTGCTGGCCACCAAGGCGCGGCTGCAGGCGGCGGACATCGACGTGATCGGGCCGACCGACCACACCTTGTTCCAGTCGATTTATTTTTTCGACCCCAATGGCCACCGGCTGGAACTTGCCGCCAACACCAGCACGCCCGCGATGATGGCCAAGCTCGACGAAGTGAAGTGGGACATGCTCAACGAATGGGCGCAGACCCGGCGCGCGCCCAAGTACGCAGCCTGGATGCACGACAAGACCTTGGCAGCGCCCTAAATCCCGCCGCCGTGCTGCTCCAGTAAAAAAGGCGCCCCAGAGGCGCCATTTTTACTGCGTGGCTGCGCTCAACTGGCTTTTTGGGCCTTGTACTGCGCCAGCGCCAACTGGGTGAGCTCGGTGTCTTTGCGGATCGTGTCCGCCATGGCCGCGTCGAGCGTTTCCTCGGTGCGCAGCGCCACATGCTCAATGCGCGCCGAGGTGGTGGCCATGGCCTTAAAGCCCAGCAGCATACAAGTGCCCTTGAGCTTGTGGGCGGTGTCGCCAATCAGCTTGCGCTGCCCGGTGGCAAACGCGCTGAGCAGCTCGGGCACCGTGCCGTTGGGTGCGTCGAACAGGGTCTTGAGCAGGTCGTCGAGCGCCTCCTGCGGCATCAGCGACAAAATTTCTTCATACGAGGCAAGGTCGATCAGGGATTCCATATTGGCACTCATATCGGTCATCGTGTTCTCCGGCAGTCGCTGGGGCATTTCATAGGAAGAGACGGGGAAAGGGCTGGACACCGGGCCGGTGCTCAGCTCACTGTGTTCGGACGGGGGCGGCTCCAGCACGCCGCAGCGCTGCAAGGCGCGTTCCAGATCTTGCTCTTGCAGCGGCTTGCTGGTGAATTCATTGACCCCCACATCGAGTGCGCGCTTGCGGGTGTCGTTGACCACATCGGCGGTGACCAAAATCACGGGCACGTGCGCGGTGGACGTGCCCAGCGCGCGGATCGCTTCGGTGGTGGCCAGGCCGTCAAGCACCGGCATGTGGTAGTCCAGCAGCACGGCGTCGAAGCTGCGTTGTTTCAGCAGCTCCAGCACCTCTTGCCCGTTTTCGCAGAAGGTGGCGTCGTGCCCCATTTTGTCGAGCAGGATGCTCATGTACTTCAGGTTGATCGGATGGTCTTCGGCCACCAGCAGGCGCAAGGCCCGGGTTTTGATGGGCCGGTTCTGGCCGTCGAGCGCTTGGGTGCGGCTGTCCACCGGTGCCGAGGTTTCCGGTAGGCACAGGCGGGCCACAAACACCGAGCCAACGTCGGGCTCGCTGCTGACCTCGATGTCGCCGCCCATGAGGCGGGCCAGATTGCGCGAAATCTCTAGCCCCAAGCCCGCACCCCCAATGCGCCGGCGCAGCGAGCTGTCGGCTTGGTAGAAGCGGGTGAACAGGTGTTTGACCGTCTCGGCGTCCATGCCCACGCCGGTGTCGCGCACCGTCATGACAATTTCGTCTTTGTGGGCCGTGTTGCGGGTCACCTCGGCAATGACACTGCCCTGGTGGGTGAACTTGATGGCGTTGCTCAGCAGGTTAAACAAAATCTGGCGCACCCGGGTCGGGTCGGCCATGACCCACTCGGGCAGGTCGGCGGCGGTGTAGATGCTCAGTTGCAGACCCTTGTCTTGGGCGGTCACCGTCATGAGGTCTTCGACCTCGTGCACCACGCCGCGCAAATTCATCGGCGCCACCGACAGCTTGAGCGTGCCGGACTCCATGGTCGAGACGTCCAAGATGTCGTTGAGCACGCCCAGCAAATGCACCGCCGAGTCTTGTGAGGTTTGCAGGTAGTCGCGCTGCTGGCTGTCCAAGCTGGTTTGCTCCAGCAGGGTGAGCATGCCCAGCAAGCCTTGGAACGGGGTGCGCACCTCGTGGCTCATATTGGCCAAAAACACGCTCTTGCCCTGGTTGGCGGCCTCGGCCTCGTCGCGCGCTTTCTCCAACTGTTGGCTCAAGTGTTCCAGTTCCTTGTATTGGCGCTGCTGGTGCCGAATGTGGCGCAGCAGCACGCCCAGCATGGCCATCATCAGCAAGCCGTGCAGCACCGCCATGCCGATCACCAGCGCACTTTGCTGGCGCAGCTGTTGGGTGCGGTCGTCGTCGAGACGCGCCACCTGGCGGTTGGCTTCGCGCGAGACTTCGAGCATCAGCGGCGACAACTGGCGGGTGCGTTCGGCCAGCCGGCGCAGCTCCTGCACGTCACCGACCCACTGGTTGCTGCGTTCAAACCCCGGGCGCTCTTCGTCAATAAACCGGTCGATCGCCTCGCGGGCCTTGGCATAGGCCTGTGACGATTCCAGCCAGTGGGCGCCGGGCTGGTTTTCCAGCGATTGGACCCGCGAAGCCAGCAATTCGAACTGCTTGCGCAGTTGCACCCCATCGTCCGAGCCGGGTGCGGTTTGCAAGCGCCGCAATTGTTGGGACAGCTCGTGGATGTCGCGCTCGACGTCGAACGATTCCCACATGGTCTGTTCGGCCAGCTGGTTGCGGTTGTCCGCCAGCAGGCTCAGCTGGCGCCATTGGGTCCATGCCATGGGCGACAGGGTCAGCACCAGCAGAATCATGGCCATCACCACCCATTGGCGGGGCGTCCATTGGGAAATATCTAAGGATGTTGGCATTGGAAATGCGCCAAAGGCGCGATGAATACATTTGTATTGATTTATGCGCAACAGCGCATTGCAATACCCGATTGACCCATGATAATCGCCATTTGCCCATTGTCTACCGATTGGCGCTGTAAAAAAACCACCATCTGCGCCCGATCCGGGGTGGCGTCACGGCGTGGCGGCAGGGACAGCCCGCTCCAGCAGGCCGTGATTGTCTAACTGCCAAACGTGGGTGAAAATGCCATTTTTGGCAGTGTGGTGGGCAATCGAAATCCAGCCGCCATTGCGGGCTTTGAGCATCTCCAGCAGCGAATCGGTCAAGGCCAATTCGGTGGCCGAATCCAGCGCGCTGGTGGCTTCGTCGGTGATCAACCAGCGCGGTTGGCGCAAAAATGCCCGCGCCAGGGCCAAGCGCTGGCGTTCGCCGCCCGACAACACCTGGTCCCAGGGCTGTGACGCGTCGAGCCGCTCCACCAAGTGCGGCAGGTGGGCCTGTTGCAGTGCGGCGCGCAACGCGCCATCGTCCGGTGCCACACCGTCGCCGGGGTAGAGCAGCGCCTGGCGCAAGGTGCCATGGGGCAGGTAGGGGTGCTGTGGCAAAAACATCACCTCGCCCTCGGCCATGGCTGGACGACCCAAGGGGCCTTGGGCCCACGGCCACAAGCCGGCCAAGGCCCGCAGCAGGGTCGATTTGCCACTGCCCGATGGCCCTTGTAAGGCGATGCGGTCGCCCGCGCGCCAGACCAGCGCTGGGGTGCTGATGAGCGCCTGGCCGCTGGGCAGTTGCAACTGCAGCGGTCCGACCGACCAGCGGTCTGGGTGTTCGCTGGTGGCGGTTTGCAGCCCGGCGCCGGGCAGCGTGCCCATGCTGGCCTCAAAACCGGTCAGGCGGTCGGTGGTGGCGCGCCAAGCCGCCAAGCGGTCGTAGCTGTCGACGAACCAAGACAGCGCATCCTGCACCCGGCCAAAGGCCGAGGCGATCTGCATCAGCTCGCCGAGCTGGATGGCGCCACTGAAAAAGCGCGGTGCCGCCACAATGAACGGAAACACCACCGCCGCTTGGCTAAAGCCGGCGGTGAACCAGGTCAGGCGCTTTTGTGCCGCGATCAGCCGCAGGTAGTTGCGAATCGCGTCGCCAAAGCGCACATCCAACTGGCTGCGCTCGGCCGCTTCGCCGCGGTCCATGGCCACCGCTTCGCTGTGCTCGCGCAGCCGCACCAGGTGGTGGCGAAAGTCGGCCTCGCGCTTTTGTTGCTCAAAGTTCAGGGTGATCAGCGGGCGGCCAATATAGTGGGTCAGCACACTGCCGACCAGGCAGTAGACCACCGCCAGCCAGACCATAAAGCCCGGAATGGTGACGCTGCTCTCGCCCCAGGGAATGCTCATGGCGCCCGACAGGCTCCACAAAATGCCCACAAAGCTCACCAGCGTCACCACCGCGTTGAGCAGACCCATGCTCAGGCTGACCGTCTCTGAGGTGAAGAGGCGGATGTCTTCGCTGATGCGCTGGTCGGGGTTGTCGGGTGTGCTGCCCGAGGCGCGCGCGTGGCGCAGCAGCTCCATTTGGTAGAAGGCCTTGTGGGCCAGCCAGCGGTCCAGGGTGTGGGCCGTCATCCAGCGGCGCCAGCGCACCTCCAGCAGCTGGGTCAGGTAGAAGCGGTAGACCGCAATCACCACAAACGCAAAGGCCAAGTAGGTGAAGCGCCCCAGTTCACGCCAAAACACCTCGGCGTTTTTGTCTTGCAGCGCGTCGTAAAACACCCGGTTCCACTCGTTGATGAGCACCAGCATGTAGACCGCGCCGAGGTTGAGCGCCACGATGGCGGCCAGCAGGCCGCGCGCGCGCCATTTTTCGTCGCCAAAAAAATAGGGGCGGCTCAAGGCCCAGGCCAAGCCAGCGAAATGGCGAAAGCGACCGAGCTTGGAGGTGGGGGCGGTGCTCATGGGGTGGGCGGCTCCGGATTGCGCACGCCCGAGGCCACATGGCCAGCCGGTACGTGCAGCGCGGCCGATTCGATGTGGCCGGTCTGGTCGTCGAAGAAGAAATCGGGCTCAAATTCGGCGAGGAACTCGCCCTTGTCCAGTCCGCCGAGGAACATGGCCTCGTCGACCTGGATGTTCCAGTCCATCAGGGTGCGGATGGCGCGTTCGTGCGCCGGTGCGCTGCGCGCGGTCACCAGCGCGGTGCGGATGCGCATGGGGGTCTGGTCGTTGCTCTGCAGCCGGTGCAGCGCTTCGAGCACCGGTTTGAACGGTCCGCCGCCCAGGGGCTGGGCGGCTTTGCTCACCTCGTGTTCTTGGAAAGCGCGCAGGCCTTGGGCTTGGTAGACCTGTTCGGCCTCGTCCGAGAACAGCACCGCGTCGCCGTCAAAAGCGATGCGCACCTCG
>CAMBOY010000032.1 GCA_945869245.1 Hydrogenophaga intermedia | reverse complement strand
GCCCATGATCATGGCGGCTTCGTCGTCGCTGAGCTTGAGCTTGTCCAGAATGCCGGTGTAGAAAGCGATCTTGCCGCCAGGCATACAAAAGGCGTTGATTTGCTCGCTGTTGAACACCTCGATCTCCCACTGCCACTGGGCGGCCCGGTCGTTCCAGGGCAGGGCAAACGGCACCATGCGCTGGGCCATGCGGCGCAGGCGCTGCACCTGGGGGTGGTTGGCGGGCAGCAGGGCGCGTTCGGCCTTGGCCTCTTGTTTCATTTGCGCAAATTGCTGGGCGGCGGCTTGCTCCAGCGTTTCAGCCGGCACGAGCTTGCGAAAGGCCGAGGCCTTGCCCACATCCACCTGGGCGGCGGCGGGCAAGGCCACGCTGGCCGCTGCGGCCATGAGAAATCCCCGACGGCTGTTCCAGCGGTGGGGGGCAGAGGAGGTTTTGAGTTCGCACATCCAGCACATGCCGCCATGATAGGCACAACTGGGGCGCCGTGGGGTTCGATCCCGCGCCGTGCTGCACATGCCTTGGGCACAATGTGCGCATGAGCACACCCGCATCGCCCGCCGACCACAGTCCCACCGCGCTCCCGACTTGGCGCGAGACCTTGCGCAGCCTGTGGGACTGGCGCGTGCTGTGCCTGCTGGCCATGGGCTTTTCAGCCGGCATCCCGATTCTGTTGATCTTCTCGTCGCTCTCGCTCTGGCTGGGCGAGGCGGGGGTGGAGCGCAAGGCGGTCACCTTTTTCAGCTGGGCGGCGCTGGGCTATTCCTTCAAATTTGTGTGGGCGCCCTTGGTGGACCGCCTGCCGCTGCCCTTGCTGGGCGCCTGGTTGGGGCGGCGGCGTTCGTGGATGCTGCTGGCGCAAGCAGGCGTGGTGCTGGCGATTTTGGGCATGGCCAGCACCGACCCGGCCGCCGGTGGCGACGCGCTGACCCGCATGGCGGTGTTTGCGGTGTTGCTGGGTTTTGCCTCGGCCACCCAAGACATCGTGATCGACGCCTACCGCATTGAAATCGCGGGGCCCGAGCAGCAGGGCCTGCTGTCTTCGGCCTATATCGCAGGCTATCGGATCGGCATGATCGTCGCGGGTGCTGGTGCGCTGTACTTGGCCTCGTATTGGGGTTCGGCCAAGGGCGCGTATGTGTACAGCGCTTGGCAGTGGACCTATGCGGTCATGGCCGCCACCATGGTGGTGGGCATGCTGACCACGCTGCTCACCCGCGAGCCCGCCGCCAGCGCCTTGGCGCAACGCCAGCCATCGGGCCAGCACCTGCGGCTGCTGCTGGTGTTTTTGGCCAGCGTATTGGCCTTTGTGGGGGTGTTCGCCCAGTGGGGCGATGCGCTGGGTGGCGTCAAGCTGGGACCGCTGGGCGGCCTCTTGCTCGAGGCGCTGCGCATGGGCCTGTCGCTGGCCGCCGCGTTTGCTGTGGGGGCCTTGCTGGTGCGCCTGGGTGCGGCCAGCCCTGAGCAGGCGCGCACGACGTGGGTCATGCCGGTGCTGGACTTTTTCCAGCGCTACGGCGCGCGCACCGCCTGGCTGCTGCTGGCGCTCATTGGCCTGTACCGCATTTCCGACATTGTGTTGGGCGTGATCTCCAATGTGTTCTACCAAGACATGGGGTTTTCCAAGATCGAGATCGCCAACGCGGTCAAAACCTTTGGTGTGGCCGTCAGCATCGTGGGCGGTTTTTGGGGTGGGCTGCTCGCCACGCGGCTCGGGGTGATGCGCTCGCTGTTCTGGGGTGCGGTGCTGTCGGCGCTGACCAACCTGGGTTTTGTTTGGCTGGCGTATACGGGCCACCATGTGGCGGGCATGTACGCGGTGGTTGCGGCCGACAACCTGGCCGCCGGCTTTGCCAGCGCGGCGTTTGTGGCGTTTCTCTCCAGTCTGACCAATGTGTCGTTCACCGCAGTGCAGTACGCCATCTTCAGTTCGCTCATGACGCTGTTGCCCAAGACCCTGGGCGGATATTCGGGCGGTATGGTCGACGCGATCGGTTACCCCGGTTTCTTCATCCTCACCACCCTGATGGGCCTGCCGGTGCTGCTGCTGGTGGCGTGGGCCGGGCGGCGCCTGGCGCTGCGCACGCCCTGAAACAGTTCACACAACTTTACGCCCGCGCCAAGCGCGCTTGACTCCGCTGCCTCACAGTCGCTGCCATGCACCCCACGCCCCTGCTGTTGATCGACGACGACGCCCGTCTGGCCGCCATGGTGGCCGACTACCTGGGCGCTTCGGGCTATGCGGTGCGCCACGCCAGCGACGGCGAGCAGGGCCTCGCTGTGCTGGCGCAGGACGTGCCAGCACTCGTCATCCTGGACTGGATGATGCCCGGCATGGATGGGCTGGAAGTCTGTCGGCGCATCCGCATGCTGTCCGGCGCCGCAGCCCGCGTGCCGGTGCTCATGCTGTCGGCCAAAGGCGATCCGATGGACCGCATCATTGGTCTGGAGATCGGCGCCGACGACTACCTGCCCAAACCGTTTGAGCCGCGCGAGCTGCTGGCGCGCATTCGCGCCGTGCTGCGCCGCCACACCCCGCCAGATGGCGGCGCCGACGGGGCTGCTGCGCAGCAGCCGCCCCTGCGCTTTGGTGGTCTGGAGATCGACCGCGACGCCCGCCGCTTGAGCGTGCACGGGCAGGATTGCGAGCTCACGTCGTACCAGTTCGACCTGCTGGTGGCCATGGCCGAACGGGCTGGCCGTGTGCTCACCCGCGACCAGATCATGGAAGCGGTGCGCGGGCGCGAGCTGGAGGCCTTTGACCGGTCGATTGACGTGCACATTGGCCGCATTCGCCAGGCCATCGAGGTCGACAGCAAAGCCCCCCGGCGCATCCTCACGGTGCGCGGTGTGGGCTATGTGTTTGCCAAACATCAGGACTGAACACCCATGCCCCGGCTGTGGACCCACAAGCTGTACTTGCGCATTTGGTTGGCGGTGGTGGGCGCGGTGTTGCTCTTGACACTGGTGCTGGGCGTGCTGGGCCAGATGGCGCTGGAGCACGAGCGCGAACGGGGCATGCAGCGCGTGGGCCGCGAGATTGTGTTGCGCGACGACAGCGGCGAGGTGCTGGCGCGCGCGCCCGCGCGCCCCATGCGCCAGCCCGGACAAGGCTGGGTGTTTGAGTTGCGCACCCCCGAAGGCAGCACCCTGTTGCTGGAGGTGCCCCGCCCGCCGCGCCAGCCAGTGGCGCGCAGCCTGCCGTGGTGGCAAACGCCGCTGGGTTTGTCCGCCTTGTTGGTGCTGGTGGCGCTGGCCGTGGCCTTGGGCGCCTACCCGGTGGTGCGCCGCCTCACCCAGCGGCTGGAGCATTTGCAGCGCGGCGTGGAGCGTTGGGGCGACGGCGATCTGGGCACCCGTTTGCCGGTGCAGGGCAGCGACGAAGTGGCCTTTTTGGCCGAGCGTTTTAACGCCGCCGCCGAGCGGGTGCAAGGCTTGGTGCAGGCCCACAAATCGCTGCTGGCCAACGCCTCGCACGAACTGCGTTCGCCCCTGACCCGCATCCGCTTGGGTCTGGAACTCATGACCCGTGGCCAGGCCAGTGACGCTCAGCGCCAGGAGGTGCTGCGCAGCTTGGACGAACTCGATCAATTGATTGGTGAAATCCTGCTGGCCAGCCGGCTCGATGCCACTGAGGCGCGCCACGCCGAGGCCTGGGGCCCGAGCGAAGCGGTGGATCTGATCGGTCTGGCCGCCGAACTGGCCGCCCAACACGGCGCCGAGCTGGAACTGGCCGATGGGTTGCAGTCGCTGGAGGTACTGGGGCAGCACCGCTTGCTGCACCGCCTGCTGCGCAACTTGCTGGAAAACGCCCAACGCTATGGAGCCGGTGCTGCGCCCGCCGAGCCGGTGCTGTTGCACTTGCGGCGCGACGGGCGTCTGGCCATGGTGCAAGTGGCCGATCGGGGGCCGGGTGTGCCCGAGGCCGAGCGCGAGCGCATCTTCGAGCCCTTTTATCGCCTGCGTGGCGCCAGCGAACGCGAAGGCGGCGTGGGTTTGGGCTTGGCCTTGGTGCGGTCCATTGCCCAGCGCCATGGTGGCGGCGTGCGCTGCATGGCCCGAGCCGGCGGCGGCGCGGTGTTTGAGGTCTGGTTGCCACTGCCAGACGGCGCGTCCTAATGCCCCAGAGATTCGCTCGACTTTCTGCCACCTTGTCACGCTGGAGCGGTTTTTTTGTCGAAAACGCGCAACGCAATAAATAAGAAAAATATCAAATCAAAATCAATGAAAACAGAATAAGGCGGTTTTGGTATTTTGTTTCCCATGAAGGGGATGGTGGTGTGCCGCAAAGCGATGAACAATCTACGCATTGCCTCACTGTGCAGCGGGGCTCAACGCTCTCCCAACGACGTCCTGTCAAGGACATTCCAGCCACCCTCGGGTGGCTGTTTTTTTGCCTGCGGTTTCCCCGTAAGTGGAAGCCACATCCACAAGGTCGGTGGCGGCGCTCAGAATCGGTCGTGTTTTCACACTGAGGAGACGCGCCGTGTTCATGAAAAGTCAAAAAGACTTCTATTCCGGGCTGATGTTTGTGGTGGTGGGCTCTGCCTTTGCAGTGGGCGCACAAAACTACGAGGTTGGCGAAGCCGCCCGCATGGGGCCGGGGTACTTCCCCACCATGTTGGGCGTGTTGCTCGCCCTGTTGGGCTTGGGTGTGCTGGTGCGCTCGCTGCGCCATGGCGGCCCCGATGGTGACCCGATCGGCGCCATCGCGTGGCGACCCCTGTGCTTCATCATCGGCGCCAATTTGGCCTTTGGCGCCCTGCTCGTGGGTGTGCCGGCGCTGGGCATCCCGGCGTTTGGCCTGATCGTCTCGATTTACGCGCTGGTCTTCATCGCCAGCATGGCCCGGCCCCAGTCCAGCCCGGTCGAGTCGCTGGTGCTTGCCACCTTGCTGGCTTTGTTGTCGTATGGCGCCTTTGTGAAGCTGCTGAGTTTGCAGTTTCCGGTGTGGCCCCAGTTCTTGACCCAGTAAACGCGAGGCCACCATGGACATGATCGACAACCTGAGTTTGGGCTTCTCGGTAGCCTTTACCTTTCAAAACCTGCTGTACGCCTTTGTTGGCTGCTTGCTGGGCACGCTGATTGGCGTGCTGCCCGGTATTGGCCCGTTGGCCACCATTGCCATGCTGCTGCCCGCCACCTACGGGCTGGAGCCAGTGGCCGCGCTCATCATGCTGGCGGGTATTTATTACGGTGCCCAGTACGGCGGATCGACCACCGCCATCTTGGTGAACCTGCCGGGTGAGTCGTCGTCGGTGGTGACCGTGATCGACGGCTACCAGATGGCCCGCAAGGGCCGCGCGGGCCAGGCGCTGGCCGCCGCCGGTCTGGGCTCCTTCTTTGCTGGCTGTGTGGGCACGCTGATTTTGGCGGCCTTTGCTCCGGCGCTGACCGAAGTGGCCTTGAAGTTTGGTGCGGCCGAGTACTTCGCGCTGATGGTCCTGGGTCTCATTGGCGCGGTGGTGCTGGCCTCGGGCTCGCTGCTCAAGGCGCTGGCCATGATCATCATGGGCTTGCTGTTGGGCCTGGTGGGCACCGACGTGAACTCGGGTGTGGCCCGCTACACCTTCGACATCCCCAACCTGATGGACGGCATGAGCTTTGTGGCGGTGGCCATGGGCATTTTTGGTTACGGTGAAATCATCAGCAACCTAGCCAAGTCGGACGACCAGCGCGAGGTGTTCACCAAGAGCGTCAACGGCATCATGCCGTCGCTCAACGACATCAAGCTCATGACGCCCGCTGTGCTGCGCGGCACCGCGCTGGGTTCGGTGCTCGGCATTCTGCCCGGCGGTGGCGCGGTGCTGTCGGCTTTTGCGGCCTACACCATCGAGAAAAAGACCAAGCTCAAGCCAGGCGAAGTGCCGTTTGGGCAAGGCAATATCCGTGGCGTGGCAGCGCCCGAATCGGCCAACAACGCGGGTTCACAAACCTCCTTCATTCCGCTGCTTACCCTGGGTATTCCGCCCAACGCGGTGATGGCGCTGATGGTGGGTGCCATGACGATCCACAACATCCAGCCGGGCCCACAGGTCATGACCAGCAACCCCGACCTGTTCTGGGGCTTGATCGCCTCGATGTGGATCGGCAACCTGATGCTGGTGATCTTGAACCTGCCGCTGATCGGCATCTGGATCAAGCTGCTGACCGTGCCCTACCGCTGGCTGTTTCCGGCCATTGTGCTGTTCTGCGCCATTGGTGTGTTCTCCACCAACAACAACAACTTCGACATCTGGATGGTGGCCGGCTTTGGTGTGTTGGGGTACTTGCTCATCAAGCTGGGTTGCGAACCCGCGCCGCTGATGCTGGGCTTTATCCTCGGCCCGATGATGGAAGAGAACCTGCGCCGCGCCATGCTGTTGTCGCGTGGCGATTGGTCGACCTTTGTCACCCGTCCGATTTCGGCGGTGCTGTTGGCGCTGGCTGTGCTGTTGCTGGTGGTGGTGCTGTCACCGTCGATCAGCAAGAAACGCCAAGAAGCCTTCGTCGAAGACTGAGGGGCGCTGGCTCCAACAAAAAAGGGTTGCCAATGGGCAACCCTTTTTTTGTGTCCACCCGCAGGCGTTTCAGTGGCCGTGCGCCACCTGTTCACCGGCCTTGAGGCGGTACACCGTGCCGCAATACGGGCACTTGGCCTCGCCCGTGCGCGCCACATCGAGCGACACGCGCGGGTGGCTGTTCCACACCTTCATATCGGCCAAAGGGCTCGGGCACACGATGCCGCCGTGGCTGTTGAGATCGGCGGCGCGCAGTTCAATCACAGAAGCGTTGTTCATCGGAAAACCTGTAACAAGTGAGGGGAAGTCCCAATCCCAGGACACCGCGGATCCGGCTTCGCCGGTCCGCCGGTGTCGCCCCCCCTTGGGGGGTGGCGACACCGGCGCCGCGGGGGGTTACACCGGCGTCAACCAGTGGGCGTACTTCGGATTGCGTCCATTGACGATGTCAAAGAATGCGGTCTGCACCTTCTCGGTGATCGGGCCCCGGCTGCCCGCGCCCAGCTCAATGCGGTCGAGTTCGCGGATCGGCGTGACCTCGGCGGCGGTACCGGTGAAGAAGGCCTCGTCGCAGATATAGACCTCGTCGCGGGTGATGCGCTTTTGCACCACTTCCAGCCCCAGGTCCTTGGCGATGTGGAACACCGTGTTGCGGGTGATGCCGTTCAAGGCTCCGGCCGACAAGTCGGGCGTGTAGATCACGCCGTTCTTGATCACAAACAGGTTCTCGCCCGCGCCTTCGCTCACAAAGCCGCTGGAGTCGAGCAACAGCGCTTCGTCGTAGCCCTCGTCGGTGGCTTCCATATTGGCCAGGATCGAGTTGGTGTAGTTGCTCACCGCCTTGGCCTGCGTCATGGTGATGTTGACGTGGTGGCGGGTGTAGCTGCTGGTCTTGACGCGGATGCCGCGCTTGAGGCCCTCTTCGCCCAAGTAGGCGCCCCAGGCCCAAGCGGCGACCATCAGGTGGATGGTGTTGCCCTTGGGCGACACGCCGAGCTTCTTGTCGCCGATCCAGGTCAGCGGGCGCAGGTAGCCGCTCTCCAGCTTGTTTTCGCGCACCACGGCGCGCTGGGCTTCATTGACCTGCTCTTGGGTGAATGGGATCTTCATGCGCAGGATCTTGGCGCTGTTGAACAGGCGCTCGGTGTGCTCCTGCAGGCGGAAGATGGCGGTGCCCTGTTCGGTTTTGTAGGCGCGCACCCCTTCAAAGGCGCCACAGCCGTAGTGCAGGGTGTGGCTCAGCACATGGATCTTGGCGTCGCGCCAGTCCACCATCTGGCCGTCCATCCAGATCTTGCCGTCACGGTCTGACATCGAGGGAATCACGGGGCTCATGGCTTGTCCTTTGGCTTCGGTTTCAGCCGGCCCAATTGGCGCGGCAATCCGCCATTTTAAGAGCCCGGTGGGTGTGCGCAGGCGCCCTGTGCGTCGCCTCAGGTGTCGCTGGGCTCGGCCTCGGGCCGGTACAGTGTCCAGCTGCGCAGGCGCCCGTCGTGGAACACCGCGTCCACCCGCGACTCTCCGTTGTCGGTCCAGCGGTAGTGCTCGGGCTGCTCCCCCTCGGGGCTGGTGCGCTCGCCCAGTGCGCGCGTCATGGCCACCACATGAAACAGGGTGACGCCAGCCTTGAGGCGCGCATTGAGCATGACCGCGCTGTCGACATAGCCCAGCGGGCGGCGCGCAGCGCGCTGCATGACGGTCAGCAGCCTGGTGATGTGCATCAGCAGCCACATCACTAGGCCGCCCGAGACCGCAGCCACCCCCAGCCAGCCATATTGGCGGTGCGCCAGCACCAGCAGGCCAGCCGCCAGCAGCGGAATCCAGATACGTTGTCCAATCATGCGCCAATTGTGCGGGAAGCGCGGCCACCCCCCGATGGTGGAATCTGCGTATCCCGGGCGCCGCGGGCTGGCCGCGATTCAGCCAGCGGCAAGGCACGCTGCCGACAATGTGGGTGACAGCCAATTAGGCAGCGACTGGGGCATCATCATCTGAGCGCCAGTCCAAGCGCCCCACACCACACAATGTTTTCAGGAGGCCCAGTCACCCGTGTCACAAGCAACACCGACCCCAGTTCTGTCTTTTGCAGGGGCTGCCGTTCCGACGGTTTGTGGCCGTTGTCGGCACGAGCGCCGTGAGGGCGACAAATTCTGTTCGCAGTGCGGCCTCAAGTTCGAAGAAGCGGTGGCCGAGCGCAAGATCGTCAGTTTGTTGTTTGCCGATCTGTGCGGCTCCACCGCGCTGGTGTCCGGGGTCGATCCGGAAGACGCGCAGGCGCTGCTCGACCGCGCCCTGTTGGCCATGACCGAAGCGGTGGAAACCTACGGTGGGTCGGTGCGCCGTTTGCAGGGCGATGGCGTGGTGGCCTTGTTTGGCGCGCCGCTGGCGCAAGAAGACCACGCGCTGCGCGCTTGCTTGGCCGCCTTGGCCATCCAGCGCCGCTTGGCCGACGGGGCCGACGTCGGGCCCGCTCTGCCGGTGCGCATTGGGATCCATTCGGGCGAGGTGGTGCTGGGTTCGATCCACGACATGCTGGCTTCGCACCACCGGCTCGACGGGGCGGCGCTGCACTTGGCGGCGCGGCTGGAACAACTCGCCCGCCCGGGCCATGTGCTGATCAGTGGCGCCACCGAGCGCTTGCTTGACGGCGAACTGCCCTTGAGCGCCCTGGGCCCACAGACGATCCGGGGCTTTGACAAACCGGTGGAGCTGTTTGAGGTCCTCAGCGGTGCCTTGGGCGCGCCCGCCACCTCCCAGAGTTCGCGCCGCGCGCGCACCCCCTTGCTGGGCCGGGGCGACCTGTTGCAGCAGCTGCAAGGCGTGGCCACCCGAGTGGCCACCGGGCAATTGTGTGTGTTGGGTCTGCGCGGCGACGCTGGCATTGGCAAAACCCGCCTGGTGTCGCAACTCGCCAACGACCTGCGCCATCAGGGTTTTGCGGTGTGCACCATGGTCACCCGCTCGTACAACAGCCATCTGCCGTACAGCGCGCTGGGCGATTTGGCCCGCACGCTCATGGGGGTGGGCGAGCAGGTCGACAGCGCGCGGGCGCGCGAACAGGCGCGGCGCGCGGTCGCCAGCTGGGGGCCTGAGGCGCAAGAGCATGTGCCGGCGGCGACCGACTTGCTCGACTTGGGTGAGCCCTCGCCCGACTGGTTGGCGCTCACCCCGACCCAGCGGCGCAACCGCATTGGCGAGGCCTTGCTGTGGCTGATTGCATCGCGCCAGTCCGGCCCCATGATGATTTTGGTGGAAGACGTGTTCCTCGCCGACCGCGACAGCTTGCGCACCATCGAAGTGCTGTCGCGCAAGATGTTGGCGCTTCCGGTGCTGCTGTGCCTGACCTACCGTCCCGACTTTGTCCACCGCTGGGCCGAGGCCGGCTGGTTCGAAGAGCTGCGGGTGCAACCCTTGGCCGACAGCGACATGCAGCAGCTCGCGCGCGCCTTGCTCGGGCGCGACCCTTCGCTTGATGTCTTGTTGCCCACCTTGCTGGAACGCGCCGACGGCAACCCGTTTTACTTGGAGCAGATGAGCCTCAACCTGATCGACGCCGGTGCGCTCGAAGGCGCGGCTGGTCATTACCGCTACCGCGGTGGTGCGACCGAGCCGGGGGTGCCAGCGTCCATCGCCGCCGTCATTGGCGCGCGGGTGGACCGCCTACCCCTGCCAGCGAAAGCCACGCTGGAGGCCTTGGCCATCTTGAGCCAAGTCGGTACCGCCGACACCGTCGGACGCATGCTGCAGCTGCCACAAGCAGTGGTCATGCAGCATCTGGCCCAGTGCTGCGACGCCAGTTTGCTGCAGCCGGTGGATTCCATCGGCGCGTTGCCGCTGCCCACCGAGTTGGCTGAGACGGTGAGCACCGTGACCTTCCAGCACGCGCTGGTGCAAGAGGTGGTGGCGGCGGGCCTGACCCGGCCGCGTCGGCGCCAGTTGCACCAAGCGGCGCTGCGGGCCTTGCAAGAGCAGCTCGGGCCACAGGCCAACGAGCAGGCCGCGGTGCTGGCGCACCACGCGTTTCATGGCGGTTTGTGGACCGAGGCCGCGCGTTGCATTCAGCTAGCGATGTCGCGCGCGGTGGCGCGGTCGGCCAACCGCGACGCCTTGCGCATGCTCGAAACCGGGCTGGAAGCGGCGGCCCAGATCGACGACACCACCACCCGCTTGTCGCTTGAACTGGCCTTGCGCTCCGAAGCCTTGAGCGCGCTGTGGCCGTTGGGCCACTTTGAGGTCATGTTTGTGCACCTTGAGCACGCGCAGCGTCTGACCACCCAGCTCGACGATCCCAAACGCCAAGCCGGTGTGTCGCTGCAGCAGGCGGTGCTGCACTGGGGCCGCGGCAGCCCCGCACTCGGGCTGACCGCCGCCCGCACGGCGCAGCATGCCGCCATCAAGGCTGGCAGCCGAGGCGCCCAAATGGCCGCCGCCCAGGTCGAGCTGATGCTCTACCACGGTTTGGGCCGCTACGCCGAACTGGTGGAGCGCGCGCACCATCTGGAGGAGGAATTCGCCTCGGAGCTGGTGGCCGGTCGCATGATGCTGGGCTGGGCCACCTTGCCCGGTATCAACTTGCTGGTGTTTGCCGCCGACGCGCTGGCGCGTTTGGGTGAAGAGGAGCAGGCGCAAGCCACTTGCGACCGCGCCTACCGTGAGCTGCAGCAGCGCGAGCACGCGTTTTCGCGCACGTTGCTCGACTTCACACAAGCCAGCCTGTGGCTGCGCCAGGGCCGTCACGCCCAAGCGGCGCAACGCCTGCGCATGACACACCAGCTGTGCCTGCAGCACGACTTGCTCACCATGACGCCGTGCATTGTGGGCTTGCTGGCCGAGGCCTTGGGCCCCAGCGGCGGTGCCGACGAGGCCCAGGTGCTGGTGGAGCGGGCGATTGCCGACAAGGCGTTCCAAATTGCAGGCCTGTACAGTGAGTTTTTCTTGCGCTACGGCTTGGGTCGCACCATGGCGGTGTGTGGCCGGCTCGACGAGGCACAGGCCCATTTGCTGGCCGCCAGCGTCTACGCCGAGGACTACGAGCAGTGGGGCCACCAGGCCGACGCACTGCTGGCGCTCGGTGAGCTGGCACTGCAGCGCGGCGACACGGTCGCTGCGGCCGCGTATCTGGACAAAGCCGGCGAGCGCGCGCGCCACTGCGGCATGCGCAAGGTGCTGCAACGCGCCGACGCGCTGCTGCTGCACAGCGCTTGCGTGTGAGCGCCAGCACCGCGCCTGGCGCGCTGGCTGGAGTCAGGGCAGCGGCCAGACCCGGTCGCCGCCGACCAGATACAAACGCCGACCGGGCGCGCGGGGCACCTCATGTCCGCCGGTGAAGGCGCCAAACGCCGGCAGCAAGACCTGCTGCGCATCGGCCACAAAACAGGGCAGGCGCAGCCGGTCGCGGCCCACGCCGCGCAGGGTGTGCACCGGATGCACATGCCCAGCCAGCACCCAAGCGGTGGGCGCGGTCTGCGGGTGGTGGCAACACAGAAACGGGCCAAGTGGCCAGGGCTCGTCCACCACCGCGATGCGCGCCTCAGGGGGCGGATCGCCGGCGTGGTCGTCGTGGTTGCCACGCACCAGGGTGATGCGCAGCTCGGGGTGGCGCGCGCGCCAGTGCTGCAGCGCTTGCAGCACCGCCGGGGTGCGGGCGCTGGCCGCATGCAAAAAATCGCCCAGACAAACCAGATGGGTGGCTTGGGTGTTGGCGATCAGGGCGTCTAGGCGCTGCAGGTTGTCGCGCGTGGTGCCGCCCGGCACCGGTTGGCCTTGGGCGCGAAAGCTCGCGGCTTTGCCTAGGTGCAGGTCGGCAATGAACAGGGTCTGTGCTGCCGGCCACCACAGCGCGTGCTCAGACATCGGGTGCAGGGTTGCGCCTGCCCAATGCAGCGTTGGCGGCGCAAGGAGGGGTGCGGGTGGATCGGCAGAAACACGCACGGTGGTTCGGTGGTGGTGTGGGGCGGGGGTAAGCGGCAGTGTGCCAGCTTGGCAGGCCGACTCAGCCGCCACTGCGCAGCAGCAGTGCAGGGCTCAGTCGCATCTGCGCCAGCAAATAGCGCGCGCCCAGGCCCAGGCTCAGCGCACTCACACCCGCTGCGGTGAGCAACCCGGTCCAGTACAGGCCAGCCGGGCTCATGTCCAGCCGCCACAGCAGCAAGGCGGTGGCCAGCGCGCTGCCGGCCAGCAGCGCAAAGCCGCCGGTCACGGTGGCGAGCAGCACGTATTCCGACACCAGCACGCGGCGCAGCAGCGAATGGCGCGCGCCCAGCGCATGCATCACGGTCGCGTCGTAGAGCTGGCGGCTGCGGCTGGCGGCCACTACGCTGGCCAGCACCAGCAGGCTCGCGGCCAGGCACACACCCGCCACCACCGCCAGCCCGCCGCTGGCGCGGCCCATGAGCGCGCGGGTCTCGCGCAGCATCGACTCGGTGCGCGCGGTGGCGATGTTGGGTGCGGCCGCCGCCAGCCGGTCTTGCGCGTCCAGGGTCTGGTCAACCGGCAGCCAGGCTGCGCCCACATGGCGGGTGATGAAGGGGTCGAGCGCGCCGTCGCTGAAGATGGCCTCCAACCACAGGCGCGACTGCATGCGCCGCTGGCTGTAGATGGCGCTCAGCGTGGCTTCCACCGGCGTGCCCATGATCTCGAAACGCAACTTGTCGCCCACCTGCAGGCCGAGCTGGTCCGCCTCGCGGTCTTCCATCGCCACCAATGGCGCGCCCGCGTGGTCCAGCGGCCACCAGGCGCCTCGGTCGATCACCACGTCGTCGAAGTTGCCGCTGCGGTTGCTGAGCTTGTGTTCGTCGCGCGATTCGCGGGCGCGCTCGCCGTCCTCGCTCTCGATCAGCGCCACGCCGTTTACCGCCACCAGCCGCCCCAGCACCAGCGGTGCGGTCTTCACCGCCTGCAGGCCGGGTGAGGCTTGCAGGGTTTCGCGCAGCAAGTCGATCTGCTCGGTCTGCACGTCGTAGAACACCAGCGCCGGTGCCTGCTCGGGCACGGTGTCGTTCACCGTGCGCAGCAGCGTCATCACCACCAGGGTGCAAGCCACCAGCAGGGTGAGCGCCGAGCCCAGCGAGAGCAGCGCGGTGCGCAGCGGCGATTGCGGCTGCTGCAGGCCGGCCAGCGCCAGCTGCAGCGGCAAGGGCAGGGCGGCGTGGTGCTGCAGGCGCGCGGCCAGGCGGCGCAGGCCGCGTGTGGCCAGATCGAGCACGCCCAGCAGCGCGGCGGTGGTCAGCACGAAGGCCAGGCCAAAGCGCGGGTCGGGCAGCACCGCCACCAGCAGCGCCAGCGTGGCGGTGGCCACGGCGGCGGTGAACCACAGCGCGCGGCGCGGCGTGTGCAGGGCTTGACCCTCCACGCCGCGAAACAGCGCCGCCGGGCTGACCGACAAGGCACGGCCCAACGCCGGCAGCGAAAACGCCAGCGCGGTCAACACGCCGAAAACCAGCGCCACCAGCGCCGGTGCCCACAGGCTTTTCAGCAGCAGCGTCACCGGCAGCTTGTCGGCCGCCAGCTGCGCCCCGGCCAGCGCCAGCCCCAGGCCCAGCAGCACGCCCACCGCGCTGGCCAGCACCGCCAGCAGCAAGATTTGCAGCAGCACAAACGCGGCCAGCCGCCCGTCGCGCAGTCCCAACGCCCGCAGCGTGGCCAGGCTGGTCAGCTTGCCCTGCAGGTAGGCCTGCACACTGTTGAACACCCCCAGCCCGCCAATGAACAGCGCCGAAAAGCCGATCAGCAGCAGACCCGAGCCGATCTGACCCAGCACCTCGGCCATGCGGTCGCTGCGCTCGTCGAAGCTGCGGGTTTCGGCGTCGAGCGTGGGGAAGGTTTTCACGAAGTTGTCGCGCCAGGCGGCGGCCAGCTCGGGCGTGCGCACGCGGTAGCGGTATTCCACCCGGCTGAGCGGCTGCACCAGGCCGGTGGCCATGAGCGCGCCCTCGGCCACCAGCACCGGCGCGGCACCCCAGTCGGCGCGCAGGCTGCGGTCGGGCTGGCGCACGATGAGCGCGCGCACCGTGAGGCTCAGGTCGCCGATATCGATGCGGTCGCCAGTCTTCAGGCCCAGGCGGGTGGCGAGCGATGCGTCAATGGCCGCGCCCCATTGCCCTTCAGCCTGAGCGAGCGAGTCGGCCAGTGTGCCCGCCGGTTGGAGCGCCACGCTGCCGTAGAGCGGGTAAGCGTCGTCGGCGCTGAGCAGCTCGATCAGTTGCGCCCGGCCGCTGTCGGTGCGCAGCATGGTGCGCAGCTCGATCACGCGCGACACGGTGCCGCGCTGCGCCATCCAGGCCAGCGCATCGGTCGGCAGCGGCGCCGGGGCTTCAATCTCCACATCGCCACCAAAGATGAGCCGGGCGTCGTCGCGCAGCCCGTCGGCCACCTGCCGGTACAGGCCGCCGCCCGCCGCCACCAGCGACACGCCCAGCACCAGACAGGCCACAAAAATCCACAGGCGCCGGCCGCTCGCGCGCAGGTCGCGCCAGGCCAGGTCAAGCAAGAAGGGCATCGTCGATCTCCGCTGGGCGCGTCACAGGGGTCTCGTGCAATTGCCCGTCGTGCAGGCGCAGCACCCGGTCGCAGCGCGCCGCAAAGTCCAGGTCGTGCGTCACCAGCACCAGGGTGGTGCCGAGTTCGCGGTTCAGGCTGAACAGCAGCTCGCGCACCGACTCGGCGGTGTGGTCGTCCAGGTTGCCGGTGGGTTCGTCGGCCAGCAGCAGCTGCGGCCGGTGCACCAGGGCGCGGGCAATGGCCACGCGCTGCTGCTCGCCGCCCGAGAGCTGCGAAGGCCGGTGGTGCAGGCGGTCGCCCAGGCCCACGCGGCGCAGCATCTGCGTGGCCGCTTCGCGCGCGCCGCTGGCGCCCGCCATTTGCAGCGGCAGGGCCGCGTTGTCCAGCGCACTCAGGCTGGGCAGCAGGTGAAAGCTTTGAAAGACGATACCCACGCGTTCGCGCCGCAGGTCGGCCAGGCCGTCGCTGCTCAAGCTGCCCAGGTCCACACCGTCCACCCGGATGCTGCCCGCACCGGGCCGCTCCAGCCCGCTGAGCAACAGCAACAACGAGGTCTTGCCCGAACCCGAAGGCCCCGCAATCGCCACCCGCGTGCCGGCCGCGATGCGCAGCGACACGTCGCGCAGCACCTGCACCTGCCGGGCGCCGATGGAATAGTGCATAGACAGGCCATCGGCCTCGATCAGGTGTTGGGGTGTGGAGGACATGGGCGTTGTGGAATGGCTTGTTGGAACAGAGCATGCTCGAAGACCACAAGTTCCCGCCAGCGGCGCACCGCATGCCCTTCAACCCGGCTGGAACGGCCAACACAGCGGACTCAGCCGCCGCTACTACCCCTTCTTTTGCAGATACACGTAAGCGCCCATGAGCGGTTGCGACTGGTCCAGTCGCAGGGGGGCGCGGTGGCAGTGGATCCACTGCCAGCCGTGCCGAGCGCCGAGCTGTTGCAAGTAGTCCAGTGCGTGTGCGTAGCGCAGTGTGCTGTGCAGCTGTACCGCAAAGCCGGTGTCCGCCTCTGCAATGGTGAAGGCCAACCAGCCACCTGGCGCGACCCGCGGACCCAAGGCCTCGAAGACGGCGTCCAGATGCCCCACGTAGATAAAGACATCGGCGGCAAGCACCAGGTCGGCTTGCTCGCCCGTTTGGCCCAAAAAAGCCATCAGATCTTGGGCATGCAGCTGGTCGTAAACCCCCAACACACGGGCTTTGTCCAGCATGGCCGAAGACAGATCAACCCCGCTCAGGTGATCGGCCCGTGCGCGAATCAGACGACCGCACAAACCGGTGCCACAACCCAAATCCCAGACACGGCGAAACCGGACTGTGGGGTCCACCGGCAAGCGCTCGATCAGCACACGATGCCCTTGATAGCCCAGCTGATCAACCAAGTGCGCTTCAAACTCGTCGGCATACTGGTCAAAGAGTTTCTCCACATACGCCGGCGGTGCATTCACCAGGGCTTGCTCTGGGCTCAGTGAGGCCAGGTAGTAGCGGTGCAATTCGGGGTCGGCCCCGAGCTCGAGCGCCCGCTGATAGCCTTCGATGGCCAATGCGCTCTGGCCCATGTCGCGGTACACATGGGCGCGTTGGGTCCACGCTTCGGCCAGGTCGGGCGCGTGCAGCACCGCGTGGTCGAAGGCTTCGATGGCTTGTTGCAATTGGCCCTCGTGCGCCAGGCATTGGCCCCAGCGCAAACAAAATTCCGCACCGTCGGCTCCCAAGGCGCGGGCTTGTTCGTGGCAGTGCAAGGCCTGCGGCCAGTTGGCCAAAGCCATTTGCGTCACGCCCCAGGCCACCCAGGCGTCGCGCTGGCTGGCATCGACCGCCAAAAACCGGCCCAGACATTCGTTGGCCCGTTCAAAACGGCCCAATTGCATGCAGCTGATGCCCAGGTTCAGCAGCACCGACGG
>CAMBOY010000031.1 GCA_945869245.1 Hydrogenophaga intermedia | reverse complement strand
TGTCTTGGGCGTATTGTTGTGGGTTCATGGGGCGAGCGGCAGTGTACCGCTCAGGCGGTGCCGGCGCGGCCCACGCGCCAGGCCAGCCCCAGCACCGCCGGGGCATCACTCCAGGCCAGCGCCGGCCGCTGGGCCCAGCTGCGGTATTGCATGGCGGCCAGTTGGTCGGCCACCCGCAGCGCGCCCGCCACCACCAGGCGCAGCTCCCAGCCCATGCGGCCGGGCAGGCGGCGCACCAGCGGAGCGCCGGCCAATAGCAGCGCGCGGGCGGCGGCGCATTCGTCGCCCAATGCGGCGCTCAGCGCCATGGCCTGCTCGGCGCCGATGGGCCCGGCGCAGGCGCGCTCCACATCGCCATGGTGCAGGCCATAGCGCGTCAAGGTGTCGAGCGGCAGGTAATGCCGCAGGCGCGGCACGTCGCGCGACACGTCTTGCCAGAAGTTGACCAACTGCAGGCCGCTGCAGATGGCGTCGCTCTCGGCCAGCGCGTCGGCGTTCTCGCCTTCGCCGTACAGGTGCAGCAGCAGCCGCCCAATCGGATTGGCCGACAGGCTGCAATAGGCCAGCAGCTCGGCGCGGTCGGCGTAGCGGTGGGCGTTGGCGGTGTGGACCACGTCCTGCTCAAAGGCGCTGAGCAAGTCGTGCAAAGGTGCCGGCGGTAGGGCGTGGCTGCGAATGGCGTGGCGCAGCGGGCCAAACACCGCTGGCCAGGCGCCGTCCACCCCGTGGTCGCCCAGCGCCGCGTCCAGCGCTTGGCGGTAGTGGGCGAGGGCGGTCAGGCGCTCGGCTGCGCTGGCCTCGCCTTCGTCGGCGATGTCGTCGGCGGTGCGGGCGAAGTGGTAGATCGCGGTGATGGGCGGGCGCAGAGCGGGTGGGCACAGCCAGGACGCCACTGGAAAGTTTTCGTCGTGCCCGACTTGTGCGGTCCACACGCCGGCCTGCTCGCGGTGCACGGACACCGGCTCAACAGGCGTTTTGGGGGCTTTCGTCGACTGTGTCATCGGGTCGGGGGCGTTTTCGCTCTAGAATTCAGTTACTAACCAATCGGTCATTAATTAACGCTCGGCGCGCCGGGTGTCACCCATCGTCGGGGAACGTTCCCATGCAAACTTTGCGCATTGTCTCTGTTGTTGTGCTTGGCCTGTGGCTGGCGGGGTGCTCCAAGCCGGTGGAAACCGTGGAGCCAGTGCGCTCGGTCAAGCTGATGGCGGTACCGGCCGCCGCACCGGTGGCCTGGCCCGAATTCACTGGTGAGGTGCGGGCCCGCATTGAGGCTCGGCTCGGTTTTCGGGTCGGCGGCAAGCTGATTCGCCGCCATGTGGACGTGGGCCAGAGGGTGCGGGTGGGTCAGTTGCTCGCCGAGCTTGACGCCACCGACTTGGGTCTGGCCAGTCAGGCGGGAGAGGCACAAGTCGCCGCGGCCAAAACGCAGCGCGACCTGGCTGCTGCCGAGTTGCGGCGGTTTGAAGATTTGCAGGCCAAAGGTTTTGTCAGCGCAGCCGAGATCGACCGGCGCCGCGCACAACTCGACGCCGCCGAGGCCACCTTGCGCCAAGCCCGCGCCCAAGCGGCGGTGCAGGGCAACCAAGCGCGTTATGCCCGTTTGTTGGCCGATGCCGACGGGGTGGTTCTGGCGCTGGAGGCCGAGGTCGGTCAAGTCATGGCGGCGGGTGCCCCGGTGGTGCGCTTGGCCCGCGACGGCGCGCGGGACGTGCACTTTTTTGTGCCAGAGGATCGGATCCAACACGTGGTGTCGGGACAACAGGCCAGTGTGAGGCTGTGGTCCTCGACCGATGCGAGCAGCCCGCCCCTGGAGGCGAGTGTGCGCGAGGTGGCGGCCTCGGCCGACCCAGCCACCCGGACGTATGCGGTGCGGGTGGCCTTGCCGGCCCAGGCCCGCGTGCCCTTGGGCAGCACCGCGTTTGTGCAGTTGGCCGCCGACAGCGCAGCGGCGCCGCCCGGTTTGGCCTTGCCGACCAGTGCGCTGGTGCGCACCGCCGACGGTACATCGGTCTGGGTGTTCCAGCCCGACACCGGCACGGTGGAGCCGCGAGCGGTCAAAGTGGTTGGCTTGCTGGACAACCAGGTGATGGTGCAACAAGGTCTTAAGCCAGGCGAAGAGGTGGTGGTGGCAGGGGTGCATGTGTTGACCCCCGGACAAAAGGTGCAGCGTTTTGTGGCCAAGCCGGCCCAGTAAGGAGCGCACACCATGCAAGACACCGACACCACTTCGGGCTGGATCACGCGCTGGAATCTGTCGCGTTGGGCGCTGGAGCACCAGGCGCTCACCCGTTACTTGATGATTGTGCTGATGGTGCTGGGGGTGTCGGCCTACTTCCAGCTCGGGCAAGACGAAGACCCGCCCTTTACCTTTCGCGCCATGGTGGTGCAGGCTTATTGGCCCGGGGCCAGCGCCCAGCAAATGGCCGAACAGGTCACCGATCGCATCGAGCGCACGCTGCAAGAAGTGCCGTATGCCGACAAGATCCGCAGCTACTCCAAGCCCGGCGAAGCGCTGGTGATTTTTCAGCTCGAGGACTCGTCGCCGCCGGCTCAAGTGCAGCAGGTCTGGTACACCACCCGCAAAAAAATTGGCGATATGCGCGCCAGCTTGCCGGCGGGGGTGATTGGCCCGTTTTTTAACGACGAGTTTGGCGATGTGTTTGGCGTCATTTATGCGCTGCAGGGCGAGGGTTTTACCCACGCCGAGCGCAAGACCGTGGCGGACCAAGTGCGCCAGCAGCTGCTGCGGGTGCCCGATGTGGCCAAGGTGGAGCTGTTTGGTGTGCAAGCCGAGAAGCTGTACGTGGAACTCTCGCCCAAGCGCTTGGCCGCTTTGGGTCTGGACATTGGCCAAGTGATTGCGGCCCTGGGGCAGCAAAACGCGGTGGAAGCCGCTGGTGCGGTGCAAACACCCGCCGATGTGGTGGGCGTGCGGGTCGAAGGGGCGTTTGGTTCACCCGAGGCCCTGGCGGCCATGCCCATCCGGGCCGCTTCCGGCGCTTGGCTGCGCTTGGGCGATGTGGCGCAGATTCGCCGCGACTACGTGGAACCGGCCACCACCTTGGTGCGCCACAACGCCCAAGACAGCGTGGCGCTGGGCATCTCCATGGCCAGCGGCGGCGACATCATCCGCTTGGGTAAGGCGTTGCGCAGCCAGGTGCAGCAGATCGAAGCCACTTTGCCAGTGGGCATGCAGCTGGTGCAGGTGCAAGACCAGCCCAGCTCGGTGGCCAAGTCGGTCAATGAGTTCGTCAAGGTGCTGATTGAGGCGGTCGTGATTGTGCTGGCGGTGAGCTTCATCAGCTTGGGCCTGCACCGGCGCGAAGGCGGCAGCGGCTGGCGTCGCTACACGCTGGACGTGCGGCCGGGTTTGGTGGTGCTCATCACCATTCCGCTGGTGCTGGCCATCACGTTTTTGGTGATGCAGTACTGGGGCATTGGGCTGCACAAGATTTCGCTCGGCTCGCTCATCATCGCGCTGGGCTTGTTGGTGGACGACGCCATCATTGCGGTGGAGATGATGGTGCGCAAACTCGAAGAGGGCGCAAGCCTGTTTCGCGCCGCCACCTACACTTGGGAAGCGACCTCCATGCCCATGCTGACCGGCACCCTGATCACCGCAGCGGGCTTTTTACCGATCGGGCTGGCCCAATCCACCGTGGGCGAATACACCTTTGCCATCTTTGGTGTGACCGCCGCTGCGCTCGTCATTTCTTGGCTGGTGGCGGTGCTGTTTGTGCCCTACCTGGGCGTCAAACTGCTCAAGATCAAGCCGCAGCACGGCGGCCATGAGGTGTTTGACGGGCCCTTTTACGTGCGCTTTCGCCGCTGGGTCGACTGGTGTGTGGAGCACCGCTGGATCACCATTGGGCTGACCATTGCCACCTTTGTGCTGGGTATGCTGGGCATGGGCAAGGTGCAGCAGCAGTTCTTCCCGGATTCGAACCGGCCCGAGATTTTGGTCGATGTGTGGTTGCCCGAGGGCAGCAGCATCGCTGCCAACAACGCGCTGGTGCAGCGCATGGAAGAGCGCTTGCTGGCCCAAGAGGGGGTGCAAAGCGTCAGCGCCTGGGTTGGCTCGGGCGTACCGCGTTTTTACTTGCCTCTGGACCAGATTTTTCCGCAGAGCAATGTGTCGCAGTTGATTGTGTTGCCGCGCGATTTGCGCACCCGTGAAACCCTGCGCAAACAACTGCCTGAATTGCTGGCGCAGGCGTATCCAGAGGCCCGCACCCGGGTCAAGCTGCTGCCCAATGGTCCGCCGGTGCCGTACCCGGTGCAGTTTCGGGTGGTCGGCGCCGATCCCAGCACCTTGCGCACCTTGGCCGATCGGGTCAAGCAGCAGATGCGCCAGAGCCCCAATACCCGGGGTGTGAACGACAACTGGAACGAGTCGGTGAAGGTGCTGCGACTCGATGTGGACCAGGCCAAGGCCCGGGCCCTGGGCGTGTCCAGCCAGTCGATTGCCCAGGCCACCCGCACCCTGCTCAGTGGCACGCCGGTGGGCCAATACCGCGAGGGCGACAAACTGATCGACATTGTGTTGCGTGCGCCGCTGTCCGAGCGCGACGCCCTCACCGACCTGCAGGCCACCTACGTGCCCACCGCCACTGGCCAGCGGGTGCCGCTGGCGCAGATTGCCACCCCCGTGCTGGACTGGGAGCCCGGTGTGCTCTGGCGCGAAGGGCGTGAGTACGCGATCACGGTGCAGGCCGATGTGGCCGAAGGCTTGCAGGGCGCCACGGTCACCGCCGAGTTGCTGCCCGCCCTGCGCGCGATCGAGCGCGAGTGGATGGCACAAGGCCTGGCCGATTACCGTGTGCAGGTGGCCGGTGCAGTCGAAGAAAGCAGCAAAGGCTCGTCGTCGATTGCGGCGGGCATGCCGATCATGTTGTTCATTGTGTTCACCTTGCTCATGCTGCAGCTGCAGAGTTTTTCGCGCGCGGTGTTGGTGTTCATCACCGGTCCCTTGGGCCTGGCCGGTGTGGCCGCAGCGCTGCTGGTGCTCAACCGCCCGTTTGGCTTTGTGGCCTTGCTGGGCGTGATCGCGCTCATGGGCATGATCCAGCGCAACTCGGTGATTCTGATTGACCAGATCGAGCAAGACCGCGCGCGCGGTGTGCCAGCCTGGGATGCGATTGTGGAGTCGGTGGTGCGCCGCATGCGGCCGATTGTGCTGACCGCCGCAGCGGCTGTGCTGGCCATGATTCCCTTGTCGCGCAGTGTGTTTTGGGGCCCGATGGCGGTGGCCATCATGGGGGGGCTGGTGGTGGCCACTGTGCTCACCTTGCTGGCCCTGCCGGCCATGTACGCCGCTTGGTTTCGTGTGCAACGCGACACACCCAGTGTGCCCGCCGCGCGCGTATGATGCTTGGCTTTGGGGCGGTGGTGTTGGGCCAGTGAGGTCGCCGCCTGGTTCACAAAGGGCCATAAGATGGTGACGCAAATGTCCAAGCGGGTGAGGGCCTTGGTGTGGTGCTTGGTCGGCTTGGGTCTGGCGGGTGTGGCGCACGCCCAGCACCGCTTCTTGACCGTTGGCACGGGCGCCGTAACGGGTGTGTATTACGCTGCAGGCGGCGCGGTGTGCCGCATGGTCAACAAAGACCGGCGCGACCATGGGCTGCGCTGCACGGTCGAATCCACCGGCGGTTCGGTGGCCAATATCCAGGCCCTGTTGTCGGGCGATCTTGATTTTGGTGTCATCCAGTCCGATGCGCTGTACGCCGCCACCAAAGGCGTGCGCGCGTTCGAGGGCAAGCCCCAGACCACCTTGCGCGCGGTGTTTTCGCTGCATCCCGAGCCGCTGACCTTGGTGGTGCGCAAGGAGTCGAATATCCGCACCTTGGCCGACTTGCGTGGCAAGCGGGTCAATGTCGGCAATCCGGGCTCGGGCACCCGGGTGTCGGTCGACGAACTGCTGTCGGCCACCGGGATCAAATTGGGCGATCTGGGTGCGGTGTCCGAACTCAACGCCGACGAGCATGGGGCTGCGCTGTGTGCGAACCGCATCGACGCTTTCTTTTATGTGGTGGGACATCCCAGCGCCAATGTGCAAGACCCCATGACCGCCTGTGGCGCGCGCTTGGTGAGCATCACTGGCGCGGGTGTGGACCGGCTGCTGGGTGCCAACCCCTACTATTCCCAAGCCACCATCCCGGCGCGCACCTACCCGAGCCAAGACCAGCGCTTCGACACCTACGGCATGCTCGCCACCATGGTCACCACCGCCGCCCGCAGCGATGAGGAGGTGTATGTGCTCACCCGCTCGGTGTTTGAAAACCTCGACGAATTCCGCAAACTGCACCCCTCTTTTGGTTTGCTGTCGCCCGACAAAATGCGCCAAGCCGGCTTGGTGGCGCCGCTGCATCCGGGCGCGGCGCGCTACTTTCGAGAAAAGGGCTGGATTGGCGGTACCCGGCCTTGAGGGGCACCCGCTCACGCTAGAATAGAAGGTTGCCAATTGGAATGTCTGCCACCCTGTCTTTGCGGACGGGGGTTGGGCACACAGTGCGCGGGTGGCGAAATTGGTAGACGCACCAGGTTTAGGTCCTGACGCCAGCAATGGTGTGGGGGTTCGAGTCCCCCCCCGCGCACCAACCCTTTTCTGGCCGATCGATCGACCATCGGACGGCCTTACCTACTGGAGATACACATGACCGTGACCGTTGAAACCCTGGAAAAGCTCGAGCGCAAAATCACCCTGACGCTGTCGGCCCAGGCACTGCAATCCGAAGTGGAAAACCGCCTCAAGCGCATCGCTCGCCAGGTCAAGATGGACGGTTTTCGTCCGGGCAAGGTGCCCCTGAACGTGGTGGCCCAACAGTACGGCTACTCGGTGCAGTACGAGGTGATGAACGACAAAGTGGGCGAGGCCTTTGCCCAAGCAGCCAACGAAGCCAAGCTGCGTGTGGCCGGTCAGCCCAAAATCACCGAAAAAGAAGGCGCCCCCGCCGGCGAGCTGCACTTTGATGCGGTCTTCGAGGTCTACCCAGAAGTCAAGATCGGCGACCTCGCGGGCGCTGAGGTCGACAAGGTCAGCGCCGACGTCAACGACGCCGCCATCGACCGCACGGTCGACATTCTGCGCAAGCAGCGCCGCACCTTTGCTCAGCGTGGCGCCGATCAGGCTGCGGCCGACGGCGACCGCGTGACCATTGACTTCGCCGGCAAGATCGACGGCGAACCCTTTGAGGGCGGCAAGGCCGAAGCCTTTCAGTTCTTGGTCGGCGAAGGCCAAATGCTCAAAGAGTTCGAAGACGCGGTGCGCGGCATGAAGGCTGGCGAGTCCAAGACCTTCCCGCTCAATTTCCCGGCCGACTACCACGGCAAGGACGTGGCGGGCAAAACCGCCGATTTCCTGGTGACACTGCACAAGATCGAAGCCCAACACCTGCCGGAAGTCAACGAGGCGTTTGCCAAGTCGCTGGGTGTGGACGGCGGCACGGTCGAAGCCCTGCGCGAAGACATCCGCAAGAACCTGGCGCGTGAGGTCAAGTTCCGTCTGCAGGCCCGCAACAAGCAGTCGGTGATGGACGCGCTGGTGGCCAAGGCCGAACTGGATCTGCCCAAGTCGGTGGTGCAGGCCGAAATCGACCGTTTGGTTGAAGGCGCGCGCGCCGATCTGAAGCAGCGCGGCATCCAAGACGCCGACAAAGCCCCGATTCCCGAAGACCTGTTCCGCGAGCAGGCCGAGCGCCGCGTGCGTCTGGGTCTGGTGGTGGCCGAGCTGGTGCGCAGCAACGAACTGCAGGCCAAGCCCGAGCAGATCGAGGCCCACTTGCAGGAAATGGCCGCCTCCTACGAAAAGCCGGCCGACGTGATCCGCTGGTACAAAGGCGACAACCGTCGCATGGCCGAGGTCGAAGCCATCGTGATCGAAAACAATGTCACCGAGTTTGTGTTGGCCAAGGCCAAGGTCATGGACAAGTCGGTCAGCTTCGAAGAGTTGATGGGTCAATCCTGAGCGCTGGCGGCTCGCCGCTGGGTCGGGCACAGGGCGGGGCAACCCGCCCTTTTTCTTGGCTCCATCAAGGGCTTGCCCGCTTGGTTACATTAGAGCCCAGACAACTGTTCACAACGCACAAGGAGAGAAACATGAGCGCAATGGATATTCAGGGCCTCGGCATGGTCCCGATGGTGATTGAGCAGTCTGGCCGCGGCGAGCGCGCCTACGACATTTATTCCCGTTTGCTCAAAGAGCGGGTGGTGTTTTTGGTGGGGCCGGTCAACGACCAGTCGGCCAATCTGGTGGTGGCGCAGCTGCTGTTTTTGGAGAGCGAAAACCCCGACAAGGACATTTCGTTCTACATCAACTCTCCCGGCGGTTCGGTGAGCGCAGGCATGTCGATTTTCGACACCATGAACTTCATCAAACCCGACGTCTCGACCCTGTGCATGGGCATGGCCGCCAGCATGGGTGCTTTTTTGCTGTCCGCCGGGGCCAAAGGCAAGCGTTTTGCGCTGCCCAACGCCAAGGTCATGATCCATCAGCCGCTGGGCGGCACCCAGGGTCAGGCCACCGAGATCGAGATCCACGCCCGCGAAATCCTCAAGACCCGCGAGCAGCTCAACAAGATCTTGGCCGAGCGCACCGGCCAGCCGCTGGAAAAGATTGAGCGCGACACCGAGCGCGACTACTACCTGAGCGCCACCGAGGCCGCCGAGTACGGCCTGATCGACAAAGTGATCGATCGCCGCGTGCCGCCCGCCGCTTGATCGGCCTGCCCACCGCCCGGCGGTGGGCTGCTCTATCATTGGCGTTCGATTCGATACAACAGCACCAGCACAAGGGTTAACCGTTCCATGGCCGACAAAAAAGGCACCTCCGGCGAAAAAGCGCTGTATTGCTCCTTCTGTGGCAAAAGCCAGCACGAAGTAAAGAAGCTCATTGCCGGTCCGTCGGTCTTCATCTGCGACGAATGCATTGATCTGTGCAACGACATCATCCGCGACGAATTGCCCGGCATCGAGTCGGTCAAGTCGCAGGGCGATGCCTTGCCCACACCCTCAGTGCTCAAGGCCAATCTCGACAACTACGTGATCGGTCAAGAGCAGGCCAAGCGCGCCCTGTCGGTGGCGGTGTACAACCACTACAAGCGCCTGCGTCACAAACAAAACGCCCGCAAGGACGATGTGGAGCTGACCAAAAGCAACATCTTGCTCATTGGCCCCACCGGCTCGGGCAAGACGCTGTTGGCGCAAACCATGGCGCGCATGCTCAACGTGCCCTTTGTGATGGCCGACGCCACCACCTTGACCGAAGCCGGTTATGTAGGTGAAGACGTGGAGAACATCGTCGCCAAGCTGCTGCAAAGCTGCAACTACGACATTGAGCGTGCCCAGCAGGGCATCGTCTACATCGACGAGATCGACAAGATCACCCGCAAGTCGGAAAACCCGTCGATTACCCGCGATGTGTCGGGTGAAGGCGTGCAGCAGGCGTTGCTCAAGCTGGTGGAAGGCACCCAGGCCAGCGTGCCACCTCAGGGCGGACGCAAGCACCCCAACCAAGACTTCATTCAGGTCGACACCACCAATATCCTGTTCATTTGTGGCGGGGCGTTTGCCGGGCTGGAAAAAATCATCGAAGCCCGGGCCGAGCCCGCTGGCATGGGCTTTGGTGCGGCGGTGCGCAGCAAGGCCGAAAAAGCCCGTGCCGACACCTTCAAAGACGTCGAGCCCGACGATCTGGTCAAGTTCGGCCTGATTCCCGAGTTGGTGGGTCGCCTGCCGGTGATCGCCAGCCTCGCCGAGCTGACCGAAGATGCACTGGTGGAAATCTTGACCGAGCCCAAAAACGCCGTGGTCAAGCAATACGCCCAGTTGCTGTCCATGGAAGGTGTGGAGCTAGAGGTCCGGCCCACGGCGCTGCGCGCCATCGCGCGCAAGGCCTTGGTGCGCAAAACCGGTGCGCGCGGCTTGCGGTCGATCATGGAAAACGCCTTGATCGACACCATGTTTGAGCTACCCAGCACCAACAATGTCGAAAAAGTGGTGGTGGACGAGTCCACCATCGAAGAGAACAAACCGCCTCTGTTGGTGTACCGCGAGGCGGCCAAACAGGCCTGAGCCGCGCGGGCTGCCCCGGCACAGCCTCGACCCCTGCAGCCTCAGGGTTGATTGGGCCGGTTGTATCCCCATCTGATCGCTTTCAAGAGGTTGACTATGTCCGGACACACTCCCCTGCCTCCCGAGCCCCTGACGCTGGCCTTGTTGCCACTGCGCGACGTGGTGGTCTTCCCCCACATGGTGATCCCGCTGTTTGTTGGCCGCCCCAAGAGCATCAAAGCGCTCGAAGCGGCCATGGAGGCCGAGCGCCGCATCATGCTGGTGGCCCAAAAAGCGGCGGCCAAAGACGAGCCCGCTGCCGGCGACATGTTCGACATGGGTTGCGTGGCGACCATTTTGCAAATGCTCAAACTGCCCGACGGCACGGTCAAGGTGCTGGTCGAGGGTTTGCAGCGGGCCAAGGTGCTGTCGATTGAAGACGGCGAATCGCATTTCACCGCCCAGATCACACCGGTGGACCCTGCCACCGAAATGCGCGACGTGCAGGCCACCGAAATCGAGGCGCTGCGCCGCGCGGTGATGCAGCAGTTCGACCAATACGTCAAACTGAACAAAAAAATCCCGTCCGAGATCCTCACCTCCATCTCCAGCATCGACGACCCCGGTCGCCTGGCCGACACTATCGCTGCGCACCTGCCGCTCAAGCTCGAGAACAAGCAGGTGGTGCTCGACCTTGACCCGGTGGCCCAGCGGCTGGAAAACCTGTTTGGTCAGCTCGAACGCGAGGTCGACATCCTCAACGTCGACAAACGCATCCGTGGCCGCGTCAAGCGCCAGATGGAGAAAAACCAGCGCGACTTCTACCTCAATGAGCAGGTCAAGGCGATCCAGAAAGAGCTGGGAGAAGGTGAAGAGGGCGCCGACATCGAAGAGATCGAGAAAAAGATCAAGCTGGCCAAAATGCCGCTCGAGGCCCGCAAAAAGGCCGACGCCGAGCTGAAAAAGCTCAAGCTGATGTCGCCCATGTCGGCCGAAGCCACGGTAGTGCGCAACTACATCGACGCGCTGGTGGGTCTGCCCTGGAGCAAAAAAACCAAGATCAAGCACGACCTGGCGCTGGCCGAGGAAGTGCTCAACGCCGACCACTTTGGCCTGGAAAAGGTCAAGGACCGCATCTTGGAATACCTCGCGGTGCAGCAGCGGGTCGACAAGGTCAAGGCGCCGATCCTGTGCCTGGTCGGTCCTCCCGGTGTGGGCAAAACCTCGCTGGGGCAGTCGATCGCCAAGTCGACCGGCCGCAAGTACGTGCGCATGGCGCTGGGCGGCATGCGCGACGAGGCCGAGATTCGTGGCCACCGCCGCACCTACATCGGCGCCATGCCAGGCAAGGTGCTGCAAAGCCTGTCCAAAGTCGGCACCCGCAATCCGCTGTTCTTGCTCGATGAAATCGACAAGCTCGGCACGGACTTCCGTGGTGACCCGTCCTCGGCGCTGCTGGAGGTGCTTGACCCCGAGCAAAACCACACCTTTGCCGACCATTACGTCGAGGTCGACTTCGACTTGTCGGACGTGATGTTTGTGGCGACATCGAACTCGATGAACATCCCGCCGGCCTTGCTCGACCGCATGGAGGTGATTCGCCTGTCCGGCTACACCGAGGACGAAAAGGCCAACATCGCGATCCGCTACCTCTTGCCCAAGCAGGTCAAGAACAACGGCATCCGCGACGGCGAAATGGACGTGCGCGAAGACGCGGTGCGCGACATCGTGCGCTACTACACCCGCGAAGCGGGCGTGCGTTCGTTGGAGCGCGAACTCTCCAAAATCTGCCGCAAGGTGGTCAAGGGCTTGCTGCTGAAAAAAATGACGCCCTCCGTGGTGGTGTCTGCCGACAACCTCAGCGAATTCCTTGGCGTGCGCAAGTATTCCTACGGCCGCGCCGAGGCAAAAAATCAAGTTGGTCAGGTGGTGGGCCTGGCCTGGACCGAGGTGGGTGGGGATCTGCTCACCATCGAGGCCGCGCTCATGCCCGGCAAGGGCAACGTCACCCGCACCGGCCAGCTTGGCGATGTGATGAAGGAATCGGTCGAAGCCGCGCGCACCGTGGTGCGCAGCCGCTCGCGGGTGCTGGGCATTCGCGACGAGGTGTTCGAGAAAAAAGACATCCACATCCACGTGCCCGACGGCGCCACGCCCAACGACGGCCCGAGCGCAGGCATCGCCATGACCACCGCCATGGTGTCGGCACTCACCGGTATTCCGGTGCGCGCCGATGTGGCCATGACCGGTGAAATCACCCTGCGTGGTGAAGTCACGGCGATTGGTGGCCTAAAGGAAAAGCTGCTGGCGGCGCTGCGCGGAGGCATCAAGACGGTGTTGATTCCGGAAGAAAACGTCAAGGACTTGGCCGAGATTCCGGACAACGTCAAGCTGGGCTTGGAGATCGTGCCGGCGAAATGGATCGACAAGGTGCTGGAAGTGGCCCTGGAGCGCCAGCCGATCCCCTTGACCGATGAAGAAGTCGCCCAAGCCGCAGCGGCCGCCAAGACGGTGGCGCCGGCCGAAGGTGCTGTGAAGCACTGATGCTTGAGAAAAGCAGCGGTTTTTGCTGCTATAATGCAAGGCTCTGAACGCGGCGCAGCCAAGTTCAGCAGATGCGGGAATAGCTCAGTTGGTAGAGCGCAACCTTGCCAAGGTTGAGGTCGCGAGTTCGAATCTCGTTTCCCGCTCCAGACAGGCAAAAAAAGGGAAGCACCAGCTTCCCTTTTTTTCACCGAGGGTTGCCTCGGCGCGATAGCAAATCGGTTATGCAACGGATTGCAAATCCGTCTAGCCCGGTTCGACTCCGGGTCGCGCCTCCACATTCAGACGCCACGGCCAACACCGTGGCGTTTTTTTGTGGTCGGCGCCTGCGACAATACGCATCTGGCCTCGATGGTGAAATGGGTAGACACAGCGGACTTAAAATCCGCCGCTTCCGTAACTGGGGCGTACCGGTTCGACCCCGGTTCGAGGCACCACACCCAGCCCTCTAGTCAACTGGCGGGCGGACCGCTACAGTGAGTTTCCATGAGCCGATTCAATCCTCCTTTTGAAATCCACGTGCACGGCGACGTGCCTTTGCGTGAGGATGTGGGCTACAGCCAGCTGCAAGAGGCGCTCAAGCCCTTGTGGCAGTACGCCGGCGAGCGCTCCTTGGCCGCTGCGGCCGCCAGCCATTACGACGATGAGCCGGGTATTCGCTTCGACAGCGAGCAGCATCTGCTGCAAGTGTGCTGGACTGTGCCGGGCGACGAAGACTTTCGCCAAATCATCGAAGAAACCTGCATGGCGCTCAACGACATCGCAGCCACTGGTGCGCCGCTGGAAGTGTCGTTCTATGACACCGAATTCGACGAGGAAGAGGCCGGTGAAGACGAGGAAGCCCGCGACGATTTCATGATGTGTTTTGTCGGCCCCACGCCGGCTGCCATCATGCAGGTGCAGCGCGATCTGCTGGTGCAGGACGTGGTGCACATGATGGAGCGGCACTTTGACGCGTCCGAGTTGGGTGAGGTGGTGTCGGCGATCGACCGCTTGTTCAACCAGCGCTTTGACGCGCTGGTGAGTTCCATGCAGCTGGGCCGCCCACCGCGTGGCCCCGGCGGCTCGTCGGGCCATGGTGGGCCGCGCAAGCCGCGCCACCTGCACTGACCGCCCAGGCTGCTGGCTCGGCGGCCCTTATGCGATGTCGATGGTGTGAAAACCGAACTGGCCGTTGCGCCGGTCGGCGAAGTAGCGCTCCAGGGTTTCGCGCACGGTGCGAAACGCCAAGTCGTCCCAGGGCACCTCGTGCTCCTGAAACAGCCGCGCCTCTTGGGTTTCGTGTCCGGGGTGGAAGGTGGTAGAGAGCAACTGCGCCCGGTAGTACAAGTGCACTTGCCCCACGCGGGCCACATTCATCAAGGTGAACAGCTCGCCCATGGCGATCTGGGCGCCGGCTTCTTCGTCGGTTTCACGCTGAGCGCCCTCGGCCGTGGTTTCGTTGAGTTCCATAAAGCCGGCCGGCAAGGTCCATTTGCCCCAGCGCGGCTCGATGTTGCGTTTGCACAGCAGCACGTATTCGCCGTGTTCTCCCCAGTACGGAACTGTGCCCACGACATTGAGTGGGTTGTCGTAGTGCACCGTGCCGCAGGCCGGGCACACCGCGCGCACCCGCGTATCGCCGTCGTCGGGCAGGCGCAGGTCAACGGCGGTGCCACACTGGCGGCAAAAACGGGCGGGGGGGCGACTCATGCCTTGAGTGTAGTGGGCACACCAATGCCCCACAGAAAAAGCCGGCCATTGGGCCGGCTTGTGAGGTGCTGGGTGGCGTGCCGCGCGCTCAGGCGCGCTTGCCGTGTTTGTCGATCAACTGGCGCGCGGTGTCGAGCAAGCGTTTGCCGTTGAGACCACGCTTGTCCATGTCTTGCACCCATTCCACTTCGACCAAGCGCGCTTTGCGGCGAAACTCTTGTGCCTCGCTGGCGGGAATGGTGTGGATGGTGTTGCCCAGTCTGGCTGCGGCTTCGCGCCCAGCGCCGTCGCCTCCCTGCTGCACCTTGCCCAGCCAAGCCGACGTTTCCAGGCCAGAGTTGCGGTCGATCACGGCCTTGAGGTCGGGCGGCAAGGCGGCGTACTTGGCCTTGTTCATGGCCATGACAAAGGTGGTGGTGTAGAGCGCGCCGCCGGCTGGGTCGAACTGGCTGTGGAATTTGGCGAGTTCGTGCACCTTGACCGAGGGCACCACTTCCCACGGGATCACCGCACCGTCGATCACGCCTTTGGAGAGCGAGTCAGGAATCTGTGGCAACGGCATGCCCACCGGTGTGGCGCCCAGATAGCCCAGCATTTTGGTGATTTGGCGGGTGGGGCCGCGCACCTTGGAGCCGCGCAGGTCGTCGGCGGTGCGGATGAGTTTGTTGCGCATGTGGAACACGCCAGGGCCATGCACATGCAGGGCCAGCGGGTGCACGTCGCGGTACTCGTCGGGTGCCTGGGTCTGGATGTATTCCCAGAACGCACGCGAGGTGGCCTCGGCGTTGTTCATCATGAAGGGCAGCTCAAACACCTCGGTGCGTGGGAAGCGCCCGGGTGTGTTGCCCGGTAGGGTCCAGACAATGTCGACTACCCCGTCTTTGGCTTGGTCGAACAGCTGGACCGGCGAGCCGCCCAACTGCATGGCGGGGTAGCCTTCAAACTTGATGCGGCCGCCCGAGTCTTTTTCGACCTTGTCCATCCATGCCTTGTGCATGTTGAGCCACACATTCGATTGCGGCGACATGAAGGTGTGGAATTTGAGCGTGACGCTCTGTTGGGCAAAGCCCGTGAGGGCGGGTGCGCCCAGGGCCAGGGCGGCGCCGGATTGAAGCAGTTGGCGGCGTGCAATCATGGTCGGTGTCTCCTAAAAAACATGGCGGTCGCTCCGGTGGGAGCACAGCTGGCGCACTCTACCCTAGGGCGCAGTCTCACACCACGGTGCTTACCATGTCTTGCAAACCGTCCACATGGCCGTGCAGGCGGTCACCGCGCTGCAACTTGGACACCCCCGCCGGCGTGCCGGTGTAGATCAGATCGCCGGCTTGCAGCGTCCAGGCTTTGGAGAGGTGTTCGATGATCTCTGGGATGGCCCAGATCAGCTGGTGGACCTGGGCGCTTTGGCGCCGCTGGCCATTGACGTCGAGCCAAATGCTTGCCTGGGCCATGTCGCCCACCTGGGCCGCTGGGGTGATGGGGCCAATGGGCGAGGCGTGGTCAAACGCTTTGCCGATGCACCAAGGGCGGCCCTGTTTTTTCATCTCGGTCTGCAGGTCGCGCCGGGTCATGTCCAGCCCCACCGCGTAGCCGTAGACGTGTGACAGAGCGTGTGCGGCAGAGATGTTGCTGCCGCCTTGGCCAATGGCCACCACCAGCTCCACCTCGTGCTGGTAGTCCTGCGTCAGCGTGGGGTAGGGCAGCGGGGTGTTGTCGCGGTCGACCACCACCACCGTGTTGGCCGGCTTCACAAAAAAGAAGGGCGGCTCGCGGCCGGTGAAGCCCATTTCTTTGGCGTGGTCCTCGTAATTGCGGCCGACGCAGTACACGCGGTGCACCGGGAATCGGGCGCTCGATCCCACCACCGGCACAGCCACCACGGGTGGCGGCGCAAACACAAAGTCGTTCATGTTCGGGTTCTCCTACTAGCAAGCTGGCACAGCGGCGCAGTGTGCCATGTCGCTGCGGTGCCGAGGTCTGGGATCTGTCGCCTGCGCGGGGTAGCACAATGGGCAGCATGCACACCTTGTTTGACCCCTGCTCTTTTGGTGCCTGGACTCTGCGCAACCGCGTGGTGATGGCGCCCCTGACCCGCAACCGCGCACCCAGCGCCGTGCCGACTGCGGCCATGGCGCACTACTACCGCCAGCGCGCCAGCGCCGGTCTGATCGTCACCGAAGCCACCGCCATCAGCCACCAGGGCCAAGGTTACGCCGATGTGCCCGGTCTGTATGCGCCCGAACAGGTACAGGGCTGGCGCCGGGTGACCGATACGGTGCATGCCGAGGGCGGGCGCATCGTGACCCAGCTCTGGCATGTGGGGCGGGTGTCGCACACCAGCTTGCAGCCGGGGGGTGGCGCGCCGGTGGCACCCTCGGCCATCCGGGCGCAGACCAAAACCGTGCTGATCTGCGACGGCGTGCCGACCTTTGTCGAGACCTCCGAGCCGCGCGCGCTGCACACCGACGAGCTGCCGGGCATCGTGGAGGACTACCGCCGCGCCGCGCTGGCCGCCATCGACGCCGGTTTTGACGGGGTGGAAATCCACGCCGCCAATGGCTATTTGCTCGACCAGTTTCTCAAGACCGGCAGCAACCACCGCAGCGACGCCTATGGTGGCGGCATCGCCCAGCGCGCGCGCCTGTTGCTGGAGGTGGTGGCCGCCGTCACCGACGCCATTGGCGCGCAGCGCACCGGCATTCGCCTGTCGCCGGTGACGCCGGCCAACGATGTGCACGACGCCGATCCGCAGGCCTTGTTTGAGCACATCGTCCGTCGCATGGCGGCGTGGGATCTGGCGTATCTGCATGTGATCGAAGGCGCCACCGGCGGCGCGCGCGAACTGGCCGACCGCCCGTTCGACTACGCCGCCTGTCGGGCCGCTTGGCGCGCAGCGGGTGGGCGGGGCGCCTGGATGGTCAACAACGGCTACGA
>CAMBOY010000030.1 GCA_945869245.1 Hydrogenophaga intermedia | reverse complement strand
GTCGATGGCGCGTTTGGTTTTGCTGCCCAGCATGCCCAAGATGCGGTCCGAGTCGCGCACGCTGGACACCTCTGGGTTGGTGACGATCAGCGCTTCGTCGGCAAAGTACATGGCCATGAGCGCGCCGGTTTCAATGCCGGCGGGCGAGTCGCAGACGATGTATTCAAAGCCCATGTCGGACAGGTCTTTGAGCACTTTTTCCACGCCATCTTGGGTCAGGGCGTCTTTGTCGCGGGTCTGGCTGGCGGCCAGCACGTACAGGTTGTCGCACTGCTTGTCTTTGATCAGGGCCTGGTTGAGGTTGGCCTCGCCTTGGATGACGTTGATGAAGTCGTACACCACGCGGCGTTCGCAGCCCATGATGAGGTCAAGGTTGCGCAGGCCGACGTCGAAGTCGATGACGGCGGTTTTGTGGCCGGCCAAGGCCAGGCCGGTGGCAAAGCTGGCGCTGGTGGTGGTTTTGCCCACACCGCCTTTGCCGGAAGTGACGACGATGATTTTGGTCATGGTGTGTATGGCCACGGGGGCTGAAAAACAGGTCAGAGGGTCAGGGGGTCGATGATGAGGCGGTCGCCTTGTTCACCGGTCTGCAAGCGGATCTGGGCGGGTTTGCCCAGCACGGTGTCGGGCAGCGGGGTTTCGCTGGTGCGGTAGACCCCGGCAATAGAGATGAGCTGTGGGTCCATGGCGAGCGCGATGATGCGCGCGTCGCTCTGGCCACGGGCGCCGGCAATGGCTTTGCCACGCAGCGGCGCGTACACATGGATGTGGCCGTCGGCAATGACTTCGGCGCCCGGGTTGACCATGGCCAGCACCACCAGGTCGCGGCCACGGGCGTACACCTGTTGGCCCGAGCGCAAGGGTTTGTCGATGACCATGGCCAGGGGTGGCACCACCGGGGCCACGGGTGCGGCAGCGCTGGGCTGAGCGGCTTGTGCGGCTTGTGCGGCTTGGGCCTGGGGCGCGGTGCGCATCGGCGCTGCGTCTTCGGCCGGAAACAAACCCGCGCCCAGGGCGGCTTGTTGCTGGGCGGCTGAACCACCGCGCACCGCCACGGCGCGCAGCTTGTATTCGCGCAGCAGGCCTTGCAGGGCCGAAAAGTCGATGGGGGCGCTCAAACCGGTGTCGCCCTCGGGCAGGGCCGACAGGTCGATGACCAGCGGGTCGTTGTCGAAGAAGCCGGGCATGTCGCCGTAGTGCAGGCGCAAGTCGGCTTCAATGGCGGGCACGTCGCTGGACTTGAGACACAGCGCCACCAGAGAGAGCTGGGCGCTCTTGATTTCAAAGGTGCTCGGCGCTTTGGCCGCAAGGGCAATCGACATGGACGGGCAGTGTACCAGCGGGTTTGTGTGGTGTTGGTACCGTTGGCCGGGGGCTTATGAACAAAGCTGTGTATAACTTTTATGAAATCTCTTAGTTGTCCACAGACAAGTGGATAAACCAGTTGTTGTCCCCATTTCGGATACAGCGGCAAGAGGGCTGGCTGAACAGGGTTACCCTTTGGCTAAGTGCTTGTTTTTATGAAACAAATTGGGCTTGTCCACACAAAATGGGCTGCTCTACTACTGCTACTAATTTGAAATAAAAGACTTATATAGAACAACAAGGGAAAAAAAAGACCGGACAAGCCGGTCTAAAAATTCACATGGTGAAAATTACCCGTGGTGGCGGCCTTTGTTCTCGTCGCCACCGTCTTTGCCTTTACCGCCGCCCTTGCCATGCCCCATGAAGCGGTGCGATTCGGCGTCGAAGCGCTTTTGTTGCTCGGGGGTCAAGGCACTGTAGAAGCGTTTGGTGGCTTCCACACGGGCGGCCATGTGCTGGTCGCGTTGGGCTTTCATGGCCTGCATGTGTTCCAGGCGTTGTGGGGTGGTGAGCTTTTGCATCTCGTCGCGGCTGGGGCGGTTCATGCCGGTTTTGGGCGGTGCCATGCTGGCGACAAAGGTGTTCCAGGCGGTTTCTTGCGCGGCGGTGATTTGCAGGCTTTGTTTGAGTTTGTTTTGGCGCTCGGCCATTTTTTTGGCCATGCGTTCTTGGCGCTCGGGCGACATGTGTTTGTCGCCATGACTGCCATGGTCGCTGCGCTGTGCCATGTGTTGGGCCTGCGAGTCGGCTTGGGTGGTGCCGGGTGCGGCCCAGGTGGTGCCGGTGACAGCCAGCACAGCAGCGGCGGTGGCCAGGCGAAGGGTGGTGAAACGCGAAGCGGACATAAGGCTCTCCTGAACGGTGGATAAAACATGCGCTTGACCTTGACCTTGAAGGCGGGTGGTCAATCGCATGGGTTCAGTGTCGGCGCCTTGTGTGTCGCGTCTGTGGGTGCTGTGCCGCTGCTGTGTAAAGTTGTGTGCGCGTTGTTCAGGCCACGGCGTAGCCTTCGTCGGCAATGGCGTGGGCCAGCGCTTCGCGGTTGTGGGTGGACTGCACTTGCACGCGGTCTTGCTGGCGGTCGATCTGCACTTGGGCTTGGGGGTCGATTGAGCGGATGGCCTGGGTGACGGCTTGTTCGCAGTGGCCGCAGCTCATGCCTTTGACGTTGAAGATGTGTTCCATATGCGCTCCAAAAGGTGGTTTGATGGGATGGTCTTGATTGTGAAGCTTGACCTTGCATCAAGGTCAAGGTCTATGCTGGTGGCATGAGCAATACAGTGAGCAAGGCGCCTGAGACGGTGCTGGATTTGGGCATTGGGGGCATGACCTGCGCGTCGTGTGTGACGCGGGTGGAGCGTGTGTTGCGCAAACAGCCCGGGGTGTTGGACGCCACGGTGAATCTGGCGACCGAGAGCGCACGGGTGCAGCTGCAGCCCGACGCCGAGGCCGATGTGTTGGCGCGCATCAAACGTGCGGTGCGCGACGCGGGCTATGAACCGCTGGCCCGCGACCAAGCCATGGGCCAGGTGCAGCCGACGCGGTGGGGTGTGCCGCACGATGCCTGGCCGGTGTTGCTGGGGCTGATGTTGTCGCTGCCGCTGGCATTGCCCATGGTGGGTGACTTGTTTGGCAAACACTGGATGCTGCCGGCTTGGGCGCAGTTTGTGCTGGCCACGCCGGTGCAGTTTGTGCTGGGTGCGCGTTTTTACAAAGCCGGTTGGCACGCGCTCAAAGCTGGCACCGGCAATATGGAACTGCTGGTGGCCCTGGGCACCACGGCGGGCTGGGCTTTGTCCACCTGGTTGTGGTGGCGCGCCGAGCCCGGCGAGATGGTGCACCTGTATTACGAAGGCTCGGCGGTGGTGATCACCCTGGTGCTGCTGGGCAAGTGGTTGGAGTCGCGCGCCAAGCGCAAAACCACCGACGCCATTGCGGCGCTGCACGCGCTGCGGCCCGACACCGCTTGGCTGATGCCCGATGGCGTGCGCCACACCGAAGGCCGCGAGGTGCCGGTGGACGAGCTGCTGCCCGGCGATGTGGTGCGGGTGCTGCCCGGCCAGCGCATACCGGCCGATGGCGAGGTGGTGGTGGGCGCGTCGCAAGTGAACGAGTCGATGCTGACCGGTGAACCGCTGCCGGTGCCCAAGGGCGAAGGCGACACGGTGACCGGTGGCTCAATCAACGGCGAGGGCACGCTGCAATTGTTGGTGCGCGCCACAGGGGCGCGCAGTGTGCTGGCCCACATCATTGCGCTGGTCGAAAACGCCCAGGCCAGCAAGCCGCCGCTGCAGCAATTGGTGGACAAGGTGGCGGCGGTGTTTGTGCCCACGGTGGTGCTGATCGCCGTACTGACCTTTGTGGCGTGGTTTTGGTGGGTGGGTGCGCCGCTGGAAGACGCGGTGTTGCACGCGGTGGCTGTGCTGGTGATTGCCTGCCCCTGTGCGCTGGGCTTGGCCACGCCAGCGGCCATCATGGTGGGCACGGGGGTGGCGGCCAAACACGGCATCTTGATTCGCGACCCACAGGCGCTGGAAGGCGCGGCCAAGGTGCGGGTGGTGGCTTTTGACAAAACCGGCACGCTCACGCGGGGTGAACCCCGGGTGCTGGCGGTGCAGCCGGCGGCGGGGGTGGACCCCCTGCAGGCTGTGCTGACAGCCGCGGCGCTGCAGGCGCAAAGCACGCACCCGCTGGCGCTGGCGGTGTTGCAGGCGGTGCCGGCTGGCGCAGCCGCACTGGAGGCCAGCGACGTGCAGGCGGTGCCAGGCCTGGGGGTGCAAGGCACGGTGCAGGGTCAGGCCCTGGTGCTGGGTAGTGCGCGCTGGATGGCGCAGCTGGGGGTGGACCCGCAAGCGCTGGCCGAGCTGGTGCACGGGGTGCCGGCCGAGGCCACGGTGTCGGTGCTGGCGTTGTGCCGCGAAGGAGCCGCGCCACAGCCGCTGGCGGCCATGGCCTTTGGCGACGAGGCCAAGCCCGAGAGCGCCCAAGCCCTGCAAGCCCTGCGCGATCAAGGCCTGGCGCTGCGCATGGTGTCGGGCGACAACGTGGCCGCTGCGCGCGCCATGGCGGCGCACCTGGGCCTGAACCCCGATACCGAGGTGCTGGCCAATGTGATGCCGGCCGACAAGGTGGCGGCGGTGCAGGCCCTGCGCGCCCATGGCGCGGTGGCCATGGTGGGCGACGGCATCAACGACGCACCAGCGCTGGCGGCGGCCGATGTGGGTTTGGCCATGGCCAACACCGGCACCCACGGTGGGGCCGATGTGGCGATGCAGGCCGCTGGCATCACCCTGATGCGCGGCGATGTGCGGTTGGTGGGCGCGGCGCTGGACGTTGCGCGGCGCACCGTGGGCAAGATTCGGCAAAACCTGTTTTGGGCCTTTGCCTACAACGTGGCGGGCATTCCGCTGGCGGCGTTGGGCTACCTGAACCCGGTGGTGGCGGGCGCGGCCATGGCGCTGAGTTCGGTCAGTGTGTTGGGCAATGCCTTGTGGCTGATGCGCTGGCGGCCCGAACACTTGCGCAAGCAGTGAGGCCCTGGCGCGCTGCGCAATTGGCACTGTGCAGCAGCGAAAAAAGCGCTATGGTGGCGGCCAATTCCACTCCCACATCCGCACACACCATGGCCCTCGGAGAATTTGCCTACGCCAACCACGGCACCACCTTTTTGGCTTGCCCGCCGCTGTCCGACCAGCGCTTGGCGGTGGTGGGTGTGCCCTATGACGGTGCGGTGACCAATCGCCCCGGTGCGCGTTTTGGGCCGTCGGCCATTCGCGCCGCCAGCCTGATGTTGTGCGACGGCACCCACCCGCACTTCAACACCACACCACTGGGCCAGCTGGGCGACGCCTTGGACATGCGGCTGCCCAACGCCTCGCCGCTGGCCGAGGTGCGCGAGCACATTGAGCGCCAGGCGCTGGCGCTGATGCAGCGCCACCACTGTGTGTTTTTGGGTGGCGACCATTCGGTCACGCTGGCGCTGCTGCGCGCGGCGCGCCGGCACCATGGCCAGCCGCTGGCGCTGGTGCACTTTGACGCGCATTGCGACACCTGGACCGACCACTTTGGCGAGCCCTCGGGCCATGGCACATGGACCTACGAGGCGATACAAGAGGGCCTGGTGAGTCCGGCGCACACGGTGCAGCTGGGCATTCGCTCGGGTGGCGTGCGCGAGGCGCGCGACTACGTGGCCGACCAAGGCGGGCAGATCTTCACCGCCCGTGCCTTGCGTGGTCTGGACGGTGCGGGCCTGGCACCGGTGGTGCAGGCGATTCGCTCGCGGCTGGGCGGCATGCCGGTGTACCTGACGCTGGACATCGACTGCCTGGACCCGGCGTTTGCGCCCGGCACCGGCACACCCGAGCCGGGTGGCTTGAGCAGCTCGCAATTGCTGACCCTGCTGGAAGAGCTGGCCGACCTGAACTGGGTGGGTATGGACTGTGTGGAAGTGGCCCCGGCTTATGACCACGCCGAGCTGACCAGCAACGCCGCCGCCCATGCGGTGTGGTCCTATCTGTGTGCCCGCGCGAGGTGACTATGTCGCTGCTGCAATCGGACACCCAACTCAACCAGCGCAGCTATTACGAGGCCAGCGTGTTGCGCCCGCCGGCGGCACCCGCGCTGCGCGAGCGCTTGCAGGCCGATGTGCTGGTGGTGGGCGGGGGCTTTGCGGGTTTGAGCAGCGCGCTGGCGCTGGCCGAGCGTGGCCTGTCGGTGGTGCTGCTGGAAGCCGACCGCGTGGGCAGTGGCGCCAGCGGGCGCAACGGTGGGCAAGCGATTGTGGGCTACGCCAGCGGCCAGGGGCCGTTTGAAGAGCAGCTGGGGCAGGCGGACGCCGACCGGGCCTGGGCCCTGTCGGTGCAAGCGGTGCAGCGGGTGCAGCAGCGCATGGCGCAGCACGGCATCGACGCCGATTGGAAGTCGGGCTACTTGTACGTGGCCGACAGCGCGCGCAAGGCGCGGCAGTTGCGCGACGACGCCGATGATTTGCGCCAACGTGGCATCGACCTGGTGTGGGCCGAGGGCGATGCGGTGCGCCAACACATCGACAGCCCGCGGTACGCGGCGGCGGCCTACGAACAGGTGTCGGGGCACCTGCACCCGCTGAAGTACGCGCTGGGCTTGCAGCGCGCGGCCGAACAGGCCGGTGTGCGGGTGTTTGAACAGTCGCCGGTGACGCAGCTGCAGCGCGGCGACCCGGCGCTGGCGCGCACCGAGCACGGTGAGGTGAGCGCGCGTTTTGTGGTGCTGGCGGGCAATTGCACCTTGAGCGCCTGGGGCCCGCAGGTGGCGCCCGAGATTGCGCCGCGCATCATGCCGGTGGGCACCTATATCGTGGCCACACCGCCGCTGGACCCGGCCGTGGTGCAGCGCTTGATACCGAGCGGCGCGGCGGTGTGCGACAACAATTTTGTGCTGGACTATTTCCGCTTCAGCGCCGACCACCGGCTGCTGTTTGGCGGGCGGGTGAGCTACACCACCGTGACGCCACCGGGCTTGAAAGAGCTGATGCAGCGGCGCATGGTGCAGGTGTTTCCCGCTCTGGCGGGGGTGCCGATCGAATTTGTCTGGGGCGGGTTTGTGGACATCAGCATGAACCGCGCGCCCGACTTTGGCCGCCTGGGCGACAACGTGTTCTACCTGCAGGGTTTCAGTGGCCATGGGGTGGCACTGACCACCCTGGCCGGCGACTTGGTGGCCGAGGCCGTTGCCGGCCAGGCCAGCCAGTTTGATGTGTTTGCGCGGCTGAAGCACCAGCGCTTTCCGGGCGGCGCGCTGTTGCGCACCCCCTCGCTGGCCCTGGGCATGTTGTGGCACCGCTTGCGCGACGTGTTGTGAGCGCGGGCGCCCAGCGGCCCGCGCAGCGGCGCAGCGTGGGGGCTCCAGTTTCAGGCGCCGGGCCGTCCCAAGCCTGAAACGCGGCCCCCTTGGGGGGCAGCGACCCGCGCAGCGGCGGAGCGTGGGGGCTCCAGCACCATGTCTGCCAGCACCTTGCCCCAGCGCGGAATGTCTTTCGGGTTGGCGTAGCCATAACCCACCACCAGGCCCGACAGGTCGTCGCGCGCCAGGCAATAGGCCGACAGCGGCCGCACCGTGATGCCGCGTTCGCCCGCCGCGCGGGCCAGCGCTTGGTCGTCCACGCCGCTGGGCAGGCGCAGGCACAGATGCAGGCCCTGGTCGGCCCCGCTGAGCTGGGCCACACCGGCTTGCAGCAGCGGTTGCAGCGCGGCCAGCAGGCTGGCGCGGCGCTCGGCGTAGCTTTGGCGCGAGCGGCGCAGCGCGCTGCTGAAATGCCCCATTTCAATGAACTCGGCCAGCGCGGCTTGCTGCGGCATTTGCCCGGGGCGGTTGTGGTCGTAATGCGCTTGCTTGAAGGCCGCGACCAGGCCTTTGGGCACCACCAGATAGGCCAGCTTGATGCCGGGATACAGCACTTTGGAGAAGGTGCCCATGTAGAGCACACGCTCGTCCACGTCCAGCCCTTCGAGGCTGGAGATCGGCGGGCCGCTGAAGCGGAATTCGCTGTCGTAGTCGTCTTCCAGCACCCAGGCCTGGTGGGCACGGGCGCAGGCCAGCAATTGGTGGCGCCGCGCCAGCGACATGACCGCGCCGGTGGGGTACTGGTGCGAGGGGGTGAGGTAGATCAGCCGCGGCGGCTGGCGTTCGTCGGCTGCGCTGGGGGCGATGCCTTCGTCGTCCACCGGCACCGGGTGCAGTTGCAGGCCGTTGGCCATAAAGGCTTTGACCGCGCCCCAGTAGGCCGGGTCTTCTACCCACACGGTGTCGCCGTGGTCGGCTAGCAGGCGGGCGCAGAGTTCGAGCGACTGCTGGGTGCCGGTGGTGATGACGACCTGGTCGGCGTCGAGCTGCACGCTGCGAAACACGCGCAGGTAGTCGGCCACTGCGCGGCGCAGCGGGCCGTAGCCGCCCGCGGCGTTGTAGTCGAGCAGGTCGGGGTAGGTCATGCGCCAGTGCTTGTTTTGCAGGCGCTGCCACAGGGCCACCGGAAAGGCGCTGAAATCGGCCACACCGGGGGTGAAGGGCTGCACCTCCAGCGCGCTGGCGCAAAAGCGTTCCACCAGGTCGTGCCCGCGCCGCGACAGGCGCGGCACGGCCGGCAGGGTGACGGTGGTCGCGCCGCTGGGGCGCCGGGCGCGTGGCGTGCGCTGGGGCACGTCGTCGTTCACATAGGTGCCGCTGCCCACCCGGCTGGCCAGATAGCCTTCGACCGTGAGCTGGCTGATGGCGGCCACCACGGTGTTGCGCGACACCCCCAGGTCGTGCGCCAGATCGCGGGTGGACGGCAGCCGCTCCCCAGCACCGAGCTTGCCATCGAGCAAGGCCCGCCGCAGCGCTTCGTACAACTGCCGGTGCAGCGGCAACGAAGCGTCGCGCTCTAGCCGGTGCATCTCGGCGATCAGAAATTCCGACAACATCCTGCTCTCCAACAACAAACAAATGCTTTTCCGGCGCGCGTGTCCCAGAGCCAAGGCACCCGTGGATCCGGCTCAGCCGGTCCACTGGGTGCGTCCCCCTTGGGGGGAAGCCGCGCCAGCGGCGCAGGGGGGGTTATGCCAAGTGGCACTGCCAAGTCCAATAAACTGGCGCTGATTGTGAGCCAATTTACCGGTTCAATGCCATTCACGGAGACCCTATGCTGACCCAGACAACAACCAGCGGCACCCCTTGGGTGTGGCTGCCGGCCGACCACCGCATGATGGGCGTGCCCGGCTTTGAGATGCCCTATCTTGTGCTCGGCGACAAGTACGCCCGGGCGGTGACGGTGGGCGCGCAAGCGCAGCCAGTGATCATGGCGCTGGCCCAGTCCGGGCAGGTGCATGAGCTGCTGGCGCAGGTCGATGGGGTGATGCTGACGGGTTCACCGTCGAACGTGCATCCCTCGCATTTCAACGAGCCGGTGGCCGATCCGTCGCTGCCGCTGGACCCCGAACGCGATCAGCTCACGCTCACGCTGGTGAAGGCCTGTGTGGCCCAGGGTGTGCCGCTGCTGGGCATTTGCCGGGGCTTTCAGGAAATCAACGTGGCCATGGGTGGCACCTTGCACCAGCGGGTGCACCAGGTGCCGGGCTTGATGGACCACCGCGAGCCCAAGGGCGTGGCGCCCGATGTGCAGTACGCACCGCGCCACCCGGTGCGGCTGGCCGAGGGTAGTGCGCTGGCGCGCTGGGCCGGTGGCACCGAGGTGATGGTGAATTCGCTGCACGGGCAGGGCGTGGCGCAACTGGCACCGGGCTTGCGCGCCGTGGCCCACGCGCCCGACGGCGTGGTAGAAGCGTTTGAGGTGGAGGCGGCCAGCGCGTTTGCTTTGGCCGTGCAGTGGCATCCGGAATGGCGCTGCTGGGAGTCGCCGTTTTACAGTGCCATTTTTGAGGCCTTTGGCCATGCGTGTCGCACCCGCCGTGCCCTGCGCTTGAGCCACGCCTGATATTCACCGCCAAGGAGTTTTTGTATGTCCGCCCCCCAGAATTTCAACGAACTGGAGCAGTGGCTCAACCAGCACCGCGTGACCGAGGTGGAGTGTTTGGTGCCCGACTTGACCGGTGTGGCGCGGGGCAAGATTTTGCCGCGCGAGAAATTCACCGAAGACCGTGGCATGCGCCTGCCGCACGCGATTGTGGCCATGAGCGTGACCGGCGAGCAGCCGGCCAGCGGGCCGTATTACGACGTGGTGGAGCCCACCGACCGCGACATGCAGCTGCGTCCGGACCCGACCACGGTGCGCATCGTGCCCTGGGCCACCGACCCGACCGCGCAGGTGATCCACGACTGTTTCGACAACCACGGCAAGCTGGTGCCGTATGCGCCGCGCAGTGTGTTGCGCCGCATTTGTGACTTGTACGCCGCCGAGGGCTGGGACCCGGTGATCGCGCCCGAACTGGAGTTCTACCTGACTGCGCGCAACACCGACAGCAACGTGCCGCTGCGCCCGCCCATTGGCCGCAGTGGCCGGGCCGAGACTTCTCGCCAGGCCTACAGCATCGACGCGGTCAACGAGTTCGATCCACTGTTCGAAGAGATTTATGAGTACTCCAATCTCATGAACTTGAATGTGGACACGCTGATTCACGAAATTGGCGCCGGGCAGATGGAGATCAACTTCTTCCACGACCATCCGCTGGGTTTGGCCGACGAGGTGTTTTTCTTCAAGCGCACGGTGCGCGAGGCGGCCTTGCGCCACGATATGTACGCCACGTTCATGGCCAAGCCGATTGCCGGTGAGCCGGGCAGCGCCATGCACATGCACCAGAGTGTGGTGGATGTGAACACCCGCAAGAACATTTTCAGCAACGCCGATGGCTCGGCGTCGGACGCGTTTCACCACTACATCGGTGGCATGCAGCGCTACATCCCGGCGGCCATGGCGCTGGTGGCGCCCTATGTCAACAGCTACCGCCGCTTGTCGCGCTACACCGCTGCGCCCATCAATATCGAGTGGGGCTACGACAACCGCACGGTGGGGATTCGCTCGCCGATTTCGAGCCCCGAGGCGCGTCGGGTGGAAAACCGGGTGATCGGCGCCGACGCCAACCCCTATGTGGCCATGGCCATGACGCTGGCGTGCGGGTATCTGGGCATGAAGAACAAGATCAAGCCCAAGGCCGAAATGAAGGGCGACGCCTACCTGTCGCCCTATGCCTTGCCGCGCAGCCTGGGCGAGGCGCTGGACTGGTTGCGCCGCGAATCGGATTTGCACGACGTGTTGGGCCACGAGTTCATCACCATTTACACCGAGATCAAAGAGCTGGAGTTCGCTGAGTTCATGAAGGTGATTTCACCTTGGGAACGCGAGCACTTGCTGTTGCATGTGTAGACATTGAACCCCCCGCGCCGCACCTGCGGTGCGTCACCCCCCCAGGGGGCGATGCGAGTGGCCCGGCGAAGCCGGTTCCACCGCATCCTGGACCCAGGCACGTGCGCCGGAGGCGTGGTAGGTGGTCGGTTGAGTTTTTTGTGGTTGATCGGAATTTGTTGAGAGAGGCGATATGAATACTTCTACTTTGTTTGCCCCGCCGGTGCTGGCACGGCGCGCTGAGGCGCACGACACCAAGGCCATTCAGGCGCTGGACAGCGCGCACTTTATTCACCCGTTCACCGACCACGGCGATCTGGCCACACGCGGGGCGCGGGTGATGACCCGGGCCGACGGGATTTATGTGTGGGACTCCGAGGGCAAGAAGATCCTCGACGGCATGAGCGGCCTGTGGTGTGTGAACGCCGGCTATGGCCGCAAGGAACTGGCCGACGCCGCGTACCAGCAGATGATGGCGCTGCCCTTCTACAACAGCTTTTTCCAGACCACCAATGTGCCGGCGGTGCAGCTGGCGGCCAAGCTGGCCTCGCTGGCGCCCAAGGCGGGCGACTGGGGCTTTAACCATGTGTTCTTCAGCAGCAGCGGCAGCGAGAGCAACGACACCAATGTGCGCATGGCGCGCCGCTACTGGGACCTGATGGGTCAGCCGCAGCGCAAGATCATCATCAGCCGCCACAACGCCTACCACGGCAGCACCATGGCCGGCGCCTCGCTGGGTGGCATGAGCGGCATGCACGCGCAGGGCGATTTGCCGATTCCCAACATCACCCACATCGACCAGCCCTACCACTTTGAAAACGCCCTGCCCGGCGAAAGCCGCGCCGATTTTGGCGTGCGCGCCGCGCGCTGGCTCGAGCTCAAGATTCTGGAAGTGGGTCCGGAAAACGTGGCGGCTTTCATCGCCGAGCCGGTGCAGGGCGCCGGTGGTGTGATCATTCCGCCCGAGACCTATTGGCCCGAGATCCAGCGCATCGTGGACCAGTACGGCATTCTGCTGATTTCGGACGAGGTGATCTGCGCCTTTGGCCGTTTGGGTCACTGGTTTGCCTACGAAAAGTTCGGTTACCGGCCCGATCTGGTGACCTTTGCCAAGGGTGTGACCAGCGGCTATATCCCGCTGGGTGGTGTGATGGTGGGCGGCCGTGTGGCCCAGGTGCTGATCGACAAGGGTGGTGAGTTCAACCACGGCTACACCTACAGCGGCCACCCGGTGGCCTGTGCGGTGGCGCTGGCCAATCTGGAGCTGATGGAGCGCGAGAACCTGCCGGGCCGGGTGCGCGACGACATTGGGCCCTATCTGGCCGAGCAGTTTGAGACGCTCAAGGCGCATCCGCTGGTGGGTGAGGCCGAGACCTGTGGTTTTGTGGCCGGCCTGGTGCTGGTGAAGGACAAGGCCAGCCGCACGCCGTTTGACGGCGACTTGGCGGTGGGCATGAAGTGCCGGGCGCACTGCTTCAAGAACGGGCTGATCATGCGCGCGGTGGGCGACCGCATGATCATTGCGCCGCCGCTGACCATGACCCGTGCGCAGATCGACGAGATGATGGGGCTGATTCGCCGCTGTCTGGACGCGACGCTCGAGCAGCTCAAGGCCGAAGGGCTCTGGGGATAACCCGTGAATGCGGGTGGCCGAGCTTGGGGGCGGTGCATTTTTTGCTACAGTGACAAAGACCCCCTTTTTCCCCTTTTTTAAGGAGTTTTTGCACCATGAAGAAGCATATTCTGGCCGCCGCCGCCCTGGCTGTGTTGCTTGCCGCTTGCGGCAAGAAGGAAGAAGCTGCGCCCGCGCCCGCTCCGACCCCGGTGGCCGCTGCCCCCGCCGCCCCGGCGGGCCCGGTGCTGGACGCTGAAAAAACCCTGAACATCTACAACTGGCCCGACTACGTGCCCGAGGGCATGATCGCCGCGTTTGAGAAGGAAACCGGTATCAAGGTCAATTACGACACCTTCGAGACCAACGAGGCGCTCAACGCCAAGTTGGTGGCGGGCAACACCGGCTACGACATCGTGGTGCCGGGCACGGTGTTCGCGAAGGGGCAGATTGAGGGCGGGCTGATGCAGCCGCTGAAGAAGGACCAGATTCCGAATCTGGCCAATATGGACCCCGCCATCATGGCCACGCTGACCAAGGCCGATCCGGGCAACGCGCACCTGGTGCCCTGGGCCTGGGGCTTCACCACCGTGGGCATCAACAAGACCAAGGTGGAAAAAGCGTTGGGCGGCATGGCCATGCCAGAAAACGCCTGGGACCTGGTGTTCAAGCCCGAGTACACGAGCAAGCTGAAGTCCTGTGGCATCGCCTACCTGGATTCGCCGACCGAGATCATCCCGGTGGCGCTGCACTACATCGGCAAGGACGCCTATTCCAACGATCCGGCCGACTACAAGGCGGCGGGCGACATGCTGGCCAAGGTGCGCAAGGACGTGCGCATGTTCAGCTCGACCATGATCGACGACATCGCCGGCGGCAAGGCCTGCGTGGCGATTGCCTGGTCGGGTGACGTCAACATCGCCGCTGGCCGCGCCAAGGAAAACGGCTCCGCAGACGTGATCGAAGCCCTGCTGCCGTCCACTGGCGCGCTGATCTTCTTTGACACCATGGCCGTGACCAAGGACGCCAAGCACCCAAACAACGCGATGGCCTTTATCGACTTCTTCTTGCGTCCCGAAAACGCCGCGCTGATGTCGAACGAAATGGGCTATCCCACCGGCAACAAGGCCGGCGCGGCGCTGGTCAAGCCGGAGATCGCCAACAACAAGACGATCTTTGTGGAGGCCGATTACTTTGCCAAGATGATTCCGCCGAGCAGCTTCACCAACGAGGCGCGCGAAGCCATGGCCAACGCCTACAACGCCTTCAAGAAGGGGCGTTGAGCGCGGCTTGCTGTGCCACCAGGCGCAGTGCCACAGGGCTGTTTGTACCCGGGTATAAACAGCCCTTTTTTTACCCCGGCGAGACCTTAGTACAAAAGGACACACCATGGCTGAAACACAAGCGGTTGACGGATACCTGGTCACCGAAAAACTGGTGAAACGCTTCGACGACGCGGTGGCGGTGGACGAGGTGTCGCTGTCGATTGGCAAGGGCGAGATTTTTGCTCTGCTGGGCAGCTCGGGCTGTGGCAAGTCGACCTTGCTGCGCATGCTGGCGGGCTTTGAGAAGCCGACCTCGGGTCGCATCATGCTGGGCGGTCAGGACGTGGCCAATATGCCGCCCTACGACCGGCCGGTGAACATGATGTTTCAGAGCTATGCGTTGTTTCCGCATCTGGACATCTGGGAGAACGTGGCCTTTGGCCTGAAGCGCGAGGGCCTGCCCAAGGCCGAGGTGCAGCAGCGCACCGACGAGATGTTGGCGCTGGTGCAGCTTTCCGCCTATGCCAAGCGCAAGCCGCACCAGCTCTCGGGCGGTCAGCAACAGCGGGTGGCGCTGGCGCGCAGCCTGGCCAAGCGGCCCAAGCTGCTGCTGCTGGACGAACCGCTGGGCGCGCTGGACAAAAAACTGCGCGAACAGACCCAGTTCGAGCTGGTCAACATCATCGAAAAAGTGGGTGTGACCGTGGTGATGGTGACGCACGACCAGGAAGAGGCCATGACCATGGCCAGCCGCATCGCCATCATGAGCAAAGGTCGTGTGCTGCAGGTCGGCACGCCGGAAGAGATCTACGAACACCCGCGCAACAAGTTTGTGGCCGACTTCATCGGCAACGTGAACCTGTTCGCCGGCAAGCTCACGGTCGACGAGCCCGACCGCTGCGCCGCCACCACCGGCATTGGCGAGGTCCATGTGGGCCACGGGGTGAGCGGCACGCTGAACATGCCGGTGTCGATTGCGGTGCGGCCCGAGAAGATCGAGATCAGCAAGAAGCGGCCCGACAACGCCGCGTTCAACCTGTTCCAGGGCAAGGTCAAAGAGATTGGCTACCTGGGCTCGTACACCAACTACATCCTAGTGACCAACGACGGCAGCAAGGTGCGGGTGACCGAAGCCAACACCACCCGCCAGGACTTGTCGGATATCAGCTGGGAAGACGAGGTGTATTTCTGGTGGGACGACAAGGCCGCTGTGGTGCTCAGAGATTGACCCCCCCGCGCCGCTGCGCGTCACCCCCCAGGGGGCGATGCGAGTGGCCCGGCGAAGCCGGTTCCACCGCATCCTTGGTTTCAGGTTTCCTCGCTCCACCGACCGTTCAGGAGTCACACGATGGCATCTTCATTCCCCATGCCCGGCAAGCGCTTCGTCATCGGCGTGCCGTATGTCTGGCTGTTTGTTTTTTTCCTGCTGCCGTTTCTGATCCTGCTCTACATCAGCTTTGTTGATCAGGGCGAAAGCATCAATCCGTTCAAGCCGATCTGGGACCCGCAGACCGGCATTCTGAGCCTGAAGTACGAGAACTACTGGTCGATCTTTCGCAACGGAGAAGATGGGGCGCTGTTCAAGACCATCTACATCGAGGCCTATGTGCGCTCGATCTGGTACGCCTTGTTGACCGCGCTCTTGTGCCTGGTGATTGGTTATCCGTTTGCGTACTTCATCGCGCGATCGCCAGCCACTGTGCGGCCCGCCCTGCTGATGATGGTGATGCTGCCGTTCTGGACCTCGTTCTTGCTGCGGGTGTACGCCTGGAAGGGCATCCTCGCCGACCAGGGCGTGCTCAACAAGCTGTTGATGTGGGTGGGCATCACCGATGAGCCCATCCTCATGCTCTACACCAATGTGTCCATGCTGGTGGGCATGACCTATGTGTACCTGCCCTTCATGATCTTGCCGCTCTACGCCAATCTAGTGAAGATGGATTTCCGCCTGCTCGAAGCCGCTTACGACCTGGGTGCGTCGCCCTTCAAGGCTTTCTGGTTGGTCACGGTGCCACTGTCCAAGGCCGGCATCATCGCGGGCTTTATGTTGGTGTTTATTCCAGCCGTGGGCGAGTTTGTGATTCCTTCGCTGCTCGGTGGTCCGGAGAACATCATGATCGGCCGCGTGGTCTGGGATGAGATGTTCACCAGCAACAACTGGCCGCGCGCTTCGGCGCTGGCGGTGGTGATGATCCTGCTCATCGTGGTGCCACTGGCCTTCTATTACAACGCCACCGCCGAGAAGAAGTAGCCCCCGCACGGCACCCGACGGACATCGTAGGTATTTGGCAAAGGATTGGTCATGAAACAGTTTTTCGAAAAGCACTTCGGTAAAGCCTGGCTGGCGCTGGTTTTTCTGTTCCTGTACCTGCCGCTGTTCTTCATGATCGTGTTCAGCTTCAACAGCACCCGGCAGGACGCCAATTTCACGGGCTTTTCGCTGCGTTGGTACGAAGCGCTGATGCGTGACACCAAGATCGTCGATGGCTTTTTGCTCTCGCTCAAGGTGGCCACCATCACCGGTGTGTTGTCGGCGGTATTGGGCACTTTTGCGGCCTTTGTGTTGGTGCGTTACCGCCGCTTCTTGGGCCGCACCGTGTTCTCGGGCATGGTGAATGCGCCGCTGGTCATGCCCGAAGTGGTGATCGGCCTGTCCTTGCTGCTGCTGATGGTGGGCGCACAAAACGTGTTTGGCTGGCCCGAGCGCGGCATGCTCACCATCATCATGGGCCACACCTTGTTGGGCATGGCCTATGGCATGGTGGTGATTCAGAGCCGTTTGCTGGAGATGAACCGCAACATCGAGGACGCCGCGATGGATCTGGGCGCGCGGCCCCACGAGGTGTTCTTTTTGATCACCCTGCCCAACATCTTTCAAGGCATTCTGGCGGCGTTTTTGCTCTCGTTCACGCTGTCGTTTGACGATGTGGTGATTTCCGAATTTCTCTCTGGTCCGGGCGTGAGCACTTTGCCGCAGGTGATCTTCGGTTACGCGCGCCGGGGCATCAACCCGACCATTTATGCGGCCGCCACGCTGCTGATCGTGACAGTGACCATGGTGATCGTCGCTTACGCGGTGTGGGTCGCGCGCAGCACCCGCAAGCGCGAGCGCGAGATCGCGGCGGCGTTGCGCTCATGAGCGCCGCTGTGGACCTGCGCTGGGACAATCGCTACGCCCGCGAACTGGGCGACCTCTGTGTGCCGTGGCGCCCGGCACAGGTGCCGGCGCCGGCGCTGCTGCGTTTTAACCACGCGCTGGCGCAC
>CAMBOY010000029.1 GCA_945869245.1 Hydrogenophaga intermedia | reverse complement strand
TCAGGTCTTCAGGTTTCTTGTAGTTGGCCAGCAGGCCAGACAGCAGTTCTTCGGGGACTTCGTGTTTCTTGGTGGTCATTGTGTTTACGGACTACGGGGCCAGCGCCCCAGCGGGATTGTCCGTTTACACAAAATCTTGCACACCCTCCAGCATGGGCTGTCGCATCAAGCGCTGCGGGTCTCGGTTGTTAGCAAGCCTTCATGCGCCCAGCCCTGGTCAAAGAGGCCTGGGTTGATAACAACCGCCACTCTAAGTATTTGATTTAAAACACTTATTTGGCGATTCCAGCGTTGTTATCTTCGAGCCCTGATAACAAACTTCCCGACTCTGCATCGGCAGTGGTGGGCTTGGTGTAGGCCATGTTCCGCTTGGCTCTACCGGGCACAGGCACCAAAAGGCCTTGATCGCGCCAAGCCACGAGCATGCGAGAAGCCTTCAGCGTGTCCACCTTGGCGATGTCACACAGCTTGACGTTTGAAATGGCGCCCTCGCGGTCAATCCAGGCACTGACCTCGTCCCAGACAGTGGGGCGCTCCAGATTCAACAAGGTCACCACCAAGGTGGGCACCGCTGTTTCCAGCTGCTCACGGTACAGCGGCTCGTACAGCTTGGCCTGCTCCATCTGCGCAAACATCATGGGCACGCCCTCGCCCGCATCCACGTTGGGCGGGTTGGGAAACTCCCGCAAATGCCGCGCCAACAGGCTGTTGCGTGGCACGGAACCGGTCTTCTCGATGGTGGCCGGGGTCAGGTTGCCGGGCAGGCGGCCCGGGCTCTCCACCTCCACCCGGTCGTCAAAGATGCGAATCTGAATGTCGCGGTTGAGCCGGTAGTCGCGGTGCACCACCGCGTTGGTGATGGCCTCTTTGATCACCCGCTCCGGGTAGCGGTAGCGCGTCTTGAAGCCCGAACCTTCCATCGTCAGTCCCACGGCCAGACGCTCCAGCACGTAAGCCTGCGCTTTGGCAATTTGCTCTATCGCCGGGCCGGTGATGGTCTTGGGTGGTAACAGCAGGTTGGGCACCTCGCCGCGCTGCACCGCCTTGCCCTTGTAGTGAAACACGCGAATGTCCGCCCGCATGCCCTGCCCGGCCAGCAGCGCGCCTGGCTCGTCGGCAAACAGCAGCAAAGCGGCGAGCAAAGGCTGCAAGCCTGCCTCGCCAGGCACTGCCAGGCCCAGGCGAGGCAGGCGCACCGCCACATCCATATCAGCCAGCCCCCGCGTGAGGCAATAGCTGCGCCAAGCGTCGGTGTTCAACAAGTCCAGCGCCACCGGCATGGGCAGGGTTTCGGCGCTCTTCACGCCGCGCTGGTAGGTGAGGTCGGCTATTTCCACCGCGCTCAATTCGCGGTTGCTGGCGTCCATGCGCGTCCAGGTGCCGTTGCCCACCACGGTGTGTACCTGATCGCTCTTTTCCACCCGCAGCATCACCACATGACCGGGCTGGCCGTTGTGCAGCGTGCAGGGCAGGCGCAGCCAGTGCAGCCGGGTGATGGGCGGGGTAAAGCGGTTGAGCAGCTCGCGGCGAAAATCGTCAAAGCCCTCTGGGTTTTCTTCGATGCCAAACAGGCGGCTCTGTGGCTTGTCGCCCGGCTTCATGGCCTTGGCGTCCCCGATGCCGATGACCAGCAAACCGCCTTCGCTGTTGGCAAAGGCGCACACCGCTTCGTACATGCGACTTTGTTTGCCGCTGATGCGCTTGAACTCAAGCGTGCGGCTCTCGGGATTGGCCAGCAGCTTGGCGATGCGGTCGGCGGCTTGGGCGGTATTGAGGTCGATCATCGGTGTCGTGTACACAATACTGGCATTGTGCCGCTCAGTTGAGTGCATCAGAACCTAACCACGCCCATGGCCAAAGACAAAACCCACTACAGCTGCACCGAATGCGGCGGCACCAGCGCCAAATGGCTGGGCAAGTGCCCGCACTGCGGCGCCTGGAACACGCTGATTGAAAGCGCGCCCGAGGCCGCCAGCGGCGCCACCAAAAACCGCTTTGCGGCGCTGGCGCCCAGCAGCGAGGTGATGGCGCTGTCCGACATTGAAGCCAGCGATGTGCAGCGCACGCCTACCGGCATTGGCGAGCTGGACCGGGTGCTGGGCGGCGGCATGGTGGAAGGCGGCGTGGTGCTGATCGGTGGCGATCCGGGCATTGGCAAATCGACGCTGCTGTTGCAGGCGCTGGACGCGCTGCAGCGCCAAGGCTTGCCGGCGCCAGGCGCCGCCGGGCCGTCCCAAGGCGCAAGAGCCCCCTCGGGGGGCAGCGCACCTCGCGCAGCGGGGCAGCGTAGGGGCGGCACTTTGTACGTGACCGGTGAGGAGTCGGGCGCGCAAGTCGCCCTGCGCTCGCGCCGGCTCGGCATTGAGGGTTCGCAGGTGCAGGTGCTGGCCGAAATCCAGCTCGAAAAAATCCTGGCCACATTGGCCGCACGGCAACCCGCGGTGGCGGTGATCGACTCGATCCAGACGGTGTATTCGGACCAGCTGACCAGCGCGCCGGGCTCGGTGGCGCAGGTGCGCGAATGCGCGGCCCACCTAACGCGCGCGGCCAAAGCCAGTGGCACCGCCATTGTGTTGGTAGGCCATGTGACCAAAGAAGGCGCGCTGGCCGGCCCGCGTGTGCTGGAGCACATGGTGGACACGGTGCTGTATTTCGAGGGCGACACCCACAGCAGCTACCGGCTGATCCGCGCGATCAAAAACCGCTTTGGCGCGGTCAATGAAATTGGTGTGTTTGCCATGACCGAACGCGGCCTGAAGGGTGTGAACAACCCGAGCGCGATTTTTCTGAGCCAGCACAGCGAACCGGTGCCCGGCAGCTGTGTGTTGGTGACGCTGGAAGGCACGCGCCCGATGCTGGTGGAGGTGCAAGCGCTGGTGGACAACGGCGGCCCCAGCCCACGGCGCCTGTCGGTGGGTCTGGAACGCGACCGGCTGGCGATGCTGCTGGCGGTGCTGCACCGCCACGCCGGGGTGGCGTGCATGGACCAGGACGTGTTTGTGAACGCGGTGGGCGGTGTGCAGATCCGCGAACCGGCGGCCGACCTGGCGGTGATGCTGGCCATCACCAGCAGCCTGCGCGGCAAGCCTCTGCCCAAAGGTTTTCTGGCCTTTGGCGAGGTGGGCCTGGCCGGCGAAGTGCGGCCCGCGCCGCGCGGGCAAGAGCGGCTGAAAGAAGCTGCCAAGCTAGGGTTTTCGGTGGCGGTGGTGCCCAAGGCCAACGCGCCAAAGAAAAACGACAAAGCGTTTGAAGGCCTCACCATCCACGCGGTGGAGCGGGTGGAAGAGGCGCTGCAGCTGGTGCGGTCGCTGGACTGAAGGCGCGTCACCCCATCGAATGCAAACCCACCCGGTTGCCTTCGGTGTCGACAAAGTGGGCGAAGTGGCCGAAGCCGTTGCCGATATCGGTCTTGGGCACGGCCACCTTGCCGCCGGCGGGCTCGACCCGCGCCAGCATGACCGACAGATCGTCACCACCGTTGAGGTACACCAAGGTGCCGCTTTGTGACGGCGCGGTGCCGTCGCCGTGCACGATGGCGCCGCTGACCTGCCCGGGCTCGCTCGACAAAAAGCCCATGGTTGAAGGCCCCATGGTCATGGTCTCGATCGGGTGGCCGAGCAGCGCCTCGTAAAACGCTTTGGCGCGGTCAAAGTCGAGCACGGGAATCTCGCACCAGGCGATGACGTGAGCGGGTTCGGACATGGGCACCTCCTTGAACAATGGCCCACCACTGTGCAGCGGCCAAAGGCCCTCGTCAACACCCGATGGGCGCTCTGCGGCACACTGCTTTTTTGCCATGACCGCCGTCCACACCACGCCCGCTGCCGACCTCATCGTCGCCCGCCCCGAAGGCCTGTACTGCCCGGCCGGCGATTTCTACATCGACCCCTGGCGGCCGGTGGAGCGGGCCGTGATCACCCACGCGCATTCCGACCATGCGCGCTGGGGCCACGGGCACTACCTGGCGCAACACTTGAGCGCGGGCACGCTGCGCCAGCGGCTGGGCGCGGACATCACGCTGCAGACGCTGGCATATGGCGAGGTGATTGAGCACCACGGCGTGCGGCTGTCGCTGCACCCGGCGGGCCATGTGCTGGGCTCGGCGCAGGTGCGGCTGGAGCACGGCGGGCGGGTCTGGGTGGCGTCTGGCGACTACAAGACCGAGGCCGACGGCACCTGCGCGCCGTTTGAGCCGGTGCGCTGCGACACCTTCATCACCGAATCGACCTTTGGCCTGCCGATCTACCGCTGGCCGACGCAGGCGGTGCTGTTTGACGAGATCAACGCGTGGTGGCGCGCCAACGCGGATGCGGGCCGCGCCTCGGTGCTGCTGTGTTACGCCTTTGGCAAGGCGCAGCGCGTGCTGCACGGGGTCGATGCGAGCATTGGGCCGATCGTGGTGCATGGCGCGGTGGAGCCGCTGAACGCGGTGTACCGCGCGGCCGGTGTGCCGCTGCCCGCGACCCACAAGGTGACCGAGCTGGACAAGACCGCGCTGCAGCGCGCGCTGGTGCTGGCACCGCCCTCGGCCCAGGGCACACCGTGGATGCGGCGCTTTGGTGCCGACGCGGCAGACGCGTTTGCGAGCGGCTGGATGCGGGTGCGCGGCACGCGCAAACGGCGCGGGGTGGACCGGGGCTTTGTGATGTCGGACCACGCCGACTGGCCAGGGCTGATGAGCGCGATTGGCGCGACCGGCGCCGAGCACATCCGCGTGACCCACGGCAGCGTGCCGGTGCTGGTGCGCTGGTTGTGTGAGCAGGGGCTGGACGCCCAGGCGTTTGCCACCGAATACGGCACTGAGGACGCAGCGGACACAGCCACGCCCATGGCGAACTGAGTCCAGGCCACACGGGCGCACGGTTTCAGGCCGGTTTTTCGAGCGGTCCCGCGCGTATTGGGGCGTGAGCCTGTGAGCGGCACACTGCGCCGGATTGGCTTGACCGCCAGACGCTCAGGAGACCCGCACCATGACCACCCAGGACCCCAGACTCGAGTTGCCCCGCGTGCAGACACCGTTGCCCGGTCCGCAGTCGGCCTGGCTGTTTGCCCGCCACGACCGGAACCTCACCGGCGCCAACGCCGACCACCACATCTACCCCCTGGTGGAGGCGGGCAAGCGTGGCCATCTGATCGTGGATGCAGACGGCAACACCTTTGCCGACCACATGTCGGCCTGGGGCGCATCGCCGCTGGGACCCACGCCCCCCGATGTGAAGGCCGCCATGGACGCCGCCTGGGACCGGCACGGCATGCAGATCAGCGGCTGGCTTCCCAACCAGGCAGCGCTGGGGCTGGTGGAGACGCTGGTCGGCATTGCGCCGGGGCGTTTGTCGCGGGTGGAGTACTCGGTCTCGGGTACGCTGGCCGTGGAGGCGGCAGTCAAGTTCATGCGCGAGGCCACGCGCCGCCCGCTCATCATCACCTTTGGCGGGCAGTACCACGGCGAGTCCACCTACATGACGGCCGGGGCGTCCAGCGACCTCTCCAACGTGTCGTCGGGCCGCACCCAGTACGTCTCGGGCGTGGTCATGGTGCCTTACCCCAACCGCTTCCGTTCGCCGTTCCGGCGCGGGCCTGGGCCGTTCGACGAATGCGAGGTGCTCGATTACCTGGACTACCTACTGGTGCAGCAGGTGCACCCGGGCCAGGTGGCTGGGGTGTTGATCGAGCCGGTGCTGGGCGAAGGGGGCATACACGCGCCCACGCAGCGCTTCTGGGACCGTCTGCAAGCGCTTTGCCGGCGCTGGGGCTGGCTGCTCTGTCTGGACGAGGTGCAGACCTGCATGGGCCGCTGCGGCACGATGTTTGCCATGCAGCGCTGGAACGGCATCGACCCCGACCTGTTGCTGCTGGGCAAGGCCTTTGCGGCTGGTGGGCAGCCCATCGCCGCGATTCTGGGCACCGATGCGGTGATGGCCCAGACCGAGCTGCACCTGGGCAGCACCTACGGGTTTGCGCCGGCCGCCTGTGCAGGTGCCCAGGCCGGCATCGCGCGCATTCTGGCCGGTGGCGTGCTGGAAAACGCGCTGGAGTTGGAGCGCATCTTCCATGAGGTGCTGGCGCCCTTGCGCGTGGCCGTTGCGCAGGTGGGCGATGTGCGTGCCGTGGGCGCCATGGCGGCGGTGGAGTTTGTCACCGACAAGGCCAGCTTGCGCCCCGCACCGGCCTTGCAGTACGCGGTGCACCACGCCTGCCTGCGCAGGGGCGTGCTGGGCATTTCGCAGCGCGGCAAGTGGCATTACCGGCTGCAGCCGGCGCTCACCATGCCACCGGCCGTGTTCCGCCACAGTTGCGAATTGATCGCCGACGCCATACACGACGTGGTCCAGCACCCACCCACGGAACGCAGTGATGTGCAGGACGCGGTGGCCCTGGCGCCGCGCTGAAGCGGCACCATCGTCGCAGCCACAACCCGCTACAGTGCGCCCATGGCAGCCGATACCCTGACGGTGGTGAACACCCACAACACCCGCTGGGCCGCCGGCGACCTGGACGGCCTGTACGCGCTGTACCACCCCGACATGGTGTTCACCGACCACTACACCGGCCAGACCTACACCGGGCTGGCCCTGCGCAGCCATGTGGCGGGCGTGATAGCCCGCTCCGCGCTGGGCACCCTGACCTACACCGACCGCATCTGCGTGGACAACGACACCGCCACCCTGCGCTACCGCGAGGTGATCCGGTCTGCCCATGGCGACGACCTGATGGCCGTGCGTGCCTGCGATGTGGTGAGGGTGCTCGACGGGTACATCGTGTCGATCGACGAATACGCCATCCCCGAACGCCTGGCGGCCCCGGTGCACCCCCCACCGCGCCCCAGGCGCCGGGCGCGGACCACCGGCGCTGGCACGCAGCAGGACCTGGCCAAAATCGGCCTGACCGCCCGGGCACTGGGGCATTTGCTGGCCGACCTTGACGCCTGGATGCGTGCCGAACAGCCCTTTTGCCAGCCCACGCTGACGCTGCAGCAGGTGGCCGCGGCCACCGGATACACGCGCAACCAGATTTCCTTTGCCCTCAACCAAGGGGGCGGGGTGGGGTTCTTCGAATACATCAACCGTGTGCGGGTGGAGCACCTTCTGCAGTGCGTGCCCCTGCCCACGGAGGGGGGCGTGGTGGCCTGGTCGGAGCGGGCGGGTTTTCGCTCGGTGAGCACGTTTTACAAGGCGTTTCGCGCCGTCACTGGCGTGTCGCCTGCGGCCTGGTTGCAGCGGCACCCGTCACCCGGCGGGCCCACGGCAGACACGGCCTCAAGCCACTAGAACCTGCAAGCACACACGAATGCCGGTAACTTAGCAGGATGCCGACACGCCTGAGCACCGGATGAAACGCTTCGCCACCCTCTACCGCGAGCTGGACGCCAGCACCGCCACGCGCGACAAGCAGGCCGCGCTGCAGCGCTACTTGGCACAAGCGCCGGCCGAGGACGCGGCCTGGGCGGTGTACTTTCTGGCCGGCGGCAAGCCGCGCCAGCTGGTGCCGACCCGCGCGCTGCGCGAGCTGGTGCGGCAAGCCACCGCCCTGCCCGAGTGGCTGTTTGAGGAAAGCTACCAAACCGTCGGCGACCTGGCCGAAACCGTGTCGCTGCTGTTGCCCCCGGCGCGCGCGCCACAGGAACGCGGCCTGGCCGACTGGCTGACCCAGCACCTGCTGCCGCTGCGCGGCCTGCCGCCCGACACCCTGGCCGAGCGGCTGCGCGCGCAATGGAACGCCCTGCCCGACGACCAGCGCTTGGTGTACTTCAAGCTCATCACCGGCGGGTTTCGGGTGGGGGTGTCGAAGCTGCAGGTCACGCAGGCGCTGGCGGCGGTGGCGGGCGTGGACGCGCCGCGTGTGGCGCAGCGGCTCATGGGCTACACCCACATCGGCGCCCAGCCATCGGCGGCCGACTACGCTGCGCTGGTGGCGCCAGAAAGCCCCACCGAACAAAACCCACAGACCAGCGGCCAGCCCTACCCCTTCTTTCTCGCCCACCCGTTCAACGAAGCGCTTGAGCGCTTCGACGAACTGCTGGGCCCGCCGACCGACTGGCAGGTGGAATGGAAATGGGACGGCATCCGCGCCCAGTTGGTGAAACGCACGGGCCAGGTGTGGCTGTGGTCGCGCGGCGAAGAGCTGGTGACCGAACGTTTCCCCGAGCTCGCCGCGCTGGGCGAGGCCCTGCCCGACGGCACGGTGCTGGACGGCGAGATCGTGGTGTGGCACCGGCCGCCGCAGGGGGCCGCCTCCGACATCCCCGGCACACCGCAGCCCTTTGCCGAGCTGCAAAAACGCATCGGCCGCAAGACCCTGGGCCCCAAGATCCTGCGCGAACTGCCGGTGGCGCTGCTGGCCTACGACCTGCTGGAACAGCACGGGCACGACCTGCGCACCCAGCCGCTGCACGCACGCCGCAGCGCGCTGGACGCCCTGGTGCAAGACCTTGGCCACCCGCTGCTGATCGCCAGCCCGGTGCTGGCCGGCGACACCTGGGCGCAACTCGCCACGCTGCGCGAAGACGCCCGCGCGCGCGGCACCGAAGGCTTCATGCTCAAACAGCGCGCCAGCGCCTATGGCGTGGGCCGCACCAAGGCCGCCGGCACCTGGTGGAAATGGAAGATCGACCCCATGAGCGTGGACGCGGTGCTGATCTACGCCCAGCGCGGCCACGGCCGCCGCGCCAGTGTGTACAGCGACTACACCTTTGCGGTGTGGAATGCGCCGCCGGGCACCGAAGGTCGCGCGCTGGTGCCCTTTGCCAAAGCCTATTCGGGCCTCACCGACGCCGAGATGGCCAAGGTCGACGCCATCATCCGCGCCACCACCATCGAGAGCTTCGGCCCGGTGCGCAGCGTGCGGCCGACGCTGGTGTTTGAACTGGGCTTTGAAGGCATTGCGCGCAGCCCGCGCCACAAAAGCGGCATCGCGGTGCGCTTTCCGCGCATGCTGCGCTGGCGCGAGGACAAGCCGGTGGACGAAGCGGATACGCTGCAGACGCTCGCGGCGCTGCTGCCCGGGGGTCTTCGCGATGGCCCCTGATCAGGGTTTACCCGGGGATTATTGGCCCTTGCACGCCAGCGTGCGAAGCTGCTGACATCCCCACTTCAGGAGACCACCATGCCCCGACAAGCCAAAACCTGGGCACAAAAGATGTGCGCCAAACCGCCCCACACCGTGGTGTTGGACAAAGCCTTTGCCGGCGTGCCGCAGGGCGCCCGCCTGCTCATTTCTAGCCCGCAGGAAATCGACGAGTTTCTGCGCACGCTGCCGCCTGGGCGCAGCCTGCCGGTCCAGCAACTGCGGCGCGAACTGGCGGCGCGCCACGGCGCCGACGCGGCCTGCCCGGTGTCGACTTCGATCTTTCTGAAGATCGTCGCCGAACACGCGTTCGAGCGCTTCCAGGTCGGTGAAGCCATCGCCAGCGTGACGCCGGTCTGGCGCGCCATCGAGCCCGACTCGCCCTTGATGCGCAAGCTCAGCTTCGACCCGCAGTGGATCACCGAACGGCGCCAGCTTGAAGGCCTTCCCGCTTGATCAAACCCGCTGCGCCCACGTCGTCCACACGCCCCGCAAAGCCCGACGCCGCCGCCTGGCTGGCCACACGCGGCTGGGCGCCCTTTCCGTTTCAACAGGACGTGTGGGACGCGATGGCGCGCGGCGAGAGCGGCCTGCTGCACGCCACCACCGGCGCGGGCAAGACCTACGCGGTGTGGCTCGGCGCGCTGCAAGCGCTGGCCGATACTGGGGCCAAGCGCACGCCACCGCTGACCGTGATCTGGCTCACGCCCATGCGGGCGCTGGCGGCCGACACGCTGCGCGCGCTGCAGGCGCCGCTGCCCGAGCTGGCGCCGGCGTGGACAGCCGGTGCGCGCAGCGGCGACACGTCGAGCAGCGAACGCACGCAACAGGCCAAGCGCCTGCCCACGGCGCTGGTGACCACGCCTGAGAGCCTGAGCCTGCTGATCGCGCGCGCCGACGCGCAAGAGCAGCTGGGCCGCACCGCGCTGGTGGTGGTGGACGAATGGCACGAGCTGATCGGCAACAAGCGCGGCGTGCAGACGCAACTGGCCATCGCGCGGCTGCGGCGCTGGAACCCGGGCCTGCGGGTCTGGGGCATGTCGGCCACGCTGGGCAATATCGATGACGCGATGCACACCCTGCTGGGGCCGCAGGCCGCGCCGCAGGGCCAGCTGGTGCGCGGCGCCACACCCAAAACGCTCACGGTCGACACCCTGCTGCCGCCCACGGTGGACCGTTTTCCTTGGGGCGGCCATTTGGGCCTGGCCATGCTGCCCACGGTGGTGCGCGAGATCGACGCCAGTGGCAGCACCCTGGTGTTCACCAACACCCGCTCGCAGGCCGAGCTGTGGTACCAGGCCCTGCTGGACGCGCGGCCCGACTGGGCCGGGCAGATCGCGTTGCACCACGGCTCGCTCGACCGCGCGGTGCGCGAATGGGTAGAAGCCAGTTTAAAGAACGGCACCTTGCGCGCAGTGGTGTGCACCAGCAGCCTGGACCTGGGGGTGGACTTTGCGCCGGTGGAACGGGTGCTGCAAATCGGCTCGCCCAAGGGCGTGGCGCGGCTGCTGCAGCGCGCCGGCCGCTCGGGCCACAGTCCGGGCCGGCCATCGCGGGTGAGCATCGTGCCCACGCACAGCCTGGAAATCATCGAAGGCGTGGCCGCGCGCGCGGCGGTGCAGGCGGGCCACATCGAAGCGCGCGACACTCCGCAACAGCCGCTCGATGTGTTGGTGCAGCACCTGGTGACCGTGGCCTTGGGCGGTGGCTTTGCGCCCGACGAATTGCTGGCCGAAATCCGCAGCACCGCCGCTTATGCCGACTTGTCCAACGACGCCTGGCAATGGTGTCTGGACTTTGTGCGCCAGGGTGGCGCCTCGCTGGCCGCTTACCCCGACTACCACCGCGTGGTGGCCGACGAACACGGCGTGTGGCGCGTACCCGACGCGCGGCTGGCGCGCCGCCACCGCGCCAACATTGGCACCATCGTGAGCGATGCGAGCATGGTGGTGCAGTTTGTGGGCGGGGCGCGCATCGGCAGTGTGGAAGAGAGTTTTGCCGCGCGCCTCAAGCCCGGCGACTGTTTCCTGTTCGGCGGGCGGCTGCTGGAGCTGGTGCGCATTCACGAGATGACGGCCTGGGTGAAACGCGCGGGTGCTGGCAAACCCGCCGTGCCGCGCTGGAGCGGCGGCAAGATGCCGCTGTCCACCACCCTGGCCGACGCCATGGTGGCGCAGTTGGCGCGGGCGCAACGCGGCGACTGGGACGCACCCGAGCTGCAGGCCGCGCGCCCACTGTTGGAGCTGCAGGACCGCTGGTCGGCTCTGCCCACGCCCGACACCTTGCTGGCCGAGGTGCTGCGCTCGCGCGAGGGCCATCACCTGTTTCTCTACCCCTTTGCCGGGCGCCATGTGCACCTGGGCCTGGCCAACCTAATGGCGTGGCGCGCGGCACAGCACACACCAGCCACTTTCTCGATGGCGGTGAACGACTATGGGCTGGAGCTGCTGAGCGCCACCGCCGTCGATTGGGCCAGCGTGCTGCCCGAGCTGCTCAAGGCACACAGCGACAGCCAAGCGCTGCTGCACGAGGTGCTGCACAGCCTGAACGCGGGCGAATTGGCACAGCGGCGTTTTCGGGAAATCGCCCGGGTAGCCGGGCTGATTTTTCAAAGCCACCCAGGCGAGCGGCGCAGCAGCCGGCAGCTGCAGGCGTCCAGCAGCCTGTTTTGGCAGGTGTTTCGGCAATACGACCCCAACAACCGCTTGCTGCAACAGGCCGAGGCCGAGCTGCTGGCGCACGAGCTGGACATCGCCCGGCTGCAGCAGACGCTGCAGCGCATGGCGGCGCAGACCCTGGTGCTCAAGCCCTTGGCGCGCGCTACACCGCTGGGTTTTCCGCTGCTGGTGGAGCGGCTGCGCGAGAAGCTCAGCACCGAAAGTGTGGCCGACCGCATCGCGCGCATGCTGGCGCCGCTGGAGCAAGCCGCAGGCGCCGCATCGGTTCCCGACCTGGACGATGTGCGCACTGCGGTCGCCTTTGGCCGCGACCAGCTAGGCGACAGCGGCCTGCGGCGGACACCGCGTGGGCGCCGCCAACGGCCACGCGGCTGAGGTTCAGGCGCTCAGCGGTGTGAATTCGTAGCCACTGCCACGCACCGCCAAGCGGCCAATGCCCGAGCCCGAGAGGTGGTAGCCGGCCAACAGCATGTTCTCACGAATCGCCAGGTCGGCCAGGCGGCGGCGCGTCTGGCGTGCGGCCTCGGGATCGGCGTCGAACTGCACCGCCCAGTCGGGGTTGCGCACAAACAGCGCGTCCACATTGCTCGCGTCGGCCCAGAACAGCAGCTTGCGGCCGCTGCGTCCCTGCACCACAAACGCGGTGTGGCCAGCGGTGTGGCCAAAGGCCGGCATCGACTGCAGGCCGGGCAGCACCTCCACGCCCGGCTCAAAGCGCCGCACCTGCTGGGCGATGGGGCCAAACACCCGGCGCACATTGCGAAACGCTGCCTGCTGCGCTTCGGGCAAGGCGTTCATGCGCTGGTCGTCCATCCACCAGTTCCACTCGGGCGTGGGCACATACACCTGCGCTTTGGGGAACATGAGCGCGCCGGCCCGGTTGCGCAAGCCGTTGATGTGGTCACCATGCAGGTGCGAGAACACCACCGCGTCGATCGAATCGGCCGCCACACCGGCCTTGGCCAGATTCTCCAGCAGCTTGCCGGTGGTGGGCGCGCTGAACTCGCCATTGCCGGCATCGATCAAGATGCGGCGGCCACCGGTTTCGATCAGCAAAGGGATGTAGGGGAAGGTGATTTGGTCGGTCGGCAAACCGGCGTCGCGCAAGGCGGCTTGCACCGCTGCCATCGAAGCGTTGCGCACAAACCCTTCGGCCACTGGCCGCTGCAGCGAGCCGTCGCTCACGGCGGTGGCCAGCACGCCACCCAAGTCAACCTGCAGCACGCCAGGGGCGAGTGCGCGCGCAGCCGGGTTGGTGGCGCCAGTGGCGCACCCAGCGAGCCCGGTGGCCATCAAAGCGGCTAAAGAAGATCCGGCGGTCAGGAGGTGTCGGCGTGAAAGTGTCATGGGCGTGTTCCCTGGTGAGTTAAAAAACCATCATCAGGTCCGTGTGACCTGATGACTAGACAAGACCTTTTGGTATGCAATTGGTTCAATTGCTTGATGGCCATCCGCTTCAACGGTCCGCACCGTATCGTGCCATGCTCTGTCCACAGTTCCACAATCCGGGCCACCTCTGCGTCCCCTGACCCCCATGACCCTCACCGTCCACCACCTCAACCACTCCCGCTCGCAGCGCCTGCTCTGGATGCTCGAAGAGCTGCAACTGCCCTACGAGATCCGCTTCTACGAGCGCAACAAGAGCACCATGCTGGCGCCGCCCGAGCTGAAGCGGGTGCACCCGCTGGGCAAGTCGCCGGTCCTGGAGGACGGCGCCATCCAGCTGGTCGAGACCGGTGCCATCTGCGAATACCTGGTGGACAAGACGGGCCGCCTCGGCCCCACCGACCAGGGCGAAGGCCTGCGCAACTACCGCCAGTTCATGCATTACGCCGAAGGCTCGGTGATGCCGACCCTGCTGCTGATGCTGGCCATGAGCAAGGTGCCGCTGATCGGCGCCATCGCGGTCAGGAAAGTCCAGCCCATGGTGGACGTGCACCTGGACTATGTGGAACAGGTGCTGGCCTCGCGCCCGTGGTTCGCTGGCACAGCCATGACCGCTGCCGACATCATGATGAGCTTCCCGCTTGAAGCGGCGGTGTCGCGCGCTGGCCTCGGCCCGTCGCGCCCCGCCACCCTGGCCTGGCTCAAAACAATCCACGCCCGCCCGGCCTACCAGGCGGCGTTAAAAAAAGGCGGCGAATACGCGTACGCATGAACCCCGAACGCCGCCGTTGCTCGGGGCCGGTGACCACAGGCGCCGGTTTCTCAGGGGCGCCTGACGGCCCTCAGCGGTTCAGGCCGGGATAGCCTGCAGCGCCGACAGATAGTCGGCGCCCCTGGCCTCGGCAAAGATGTCCAGCGTCAGCGTCACGGCGGCCTGCAAGACCAGGCCCACACCAATGCCGGCGGCCAAGTCGTGGCGCTGCCAAAAAGCGATCATCCCCACGCCAACGATCAGCAGCAGCATTTCTACCGCCTTGTAGATCAGCCAGGCGCTGATGCCCAAGGCCACCAGGGCAATGGCCATGAAGATCAGGCTCTCCTGCTTCTCGGCGGTGAAATAGCCGCTCATGTGGTGGATCATGGTGTGGTCCTCAGGCGACGGGTCGGGTCAACAACTTGACCACCTTGGTGGCCAGGTTGCGGGGAGTGAAGCGCATGCTTTGCGCCAAGGCCCAGTTCATGAAGCCGGGGATGTAGACCCGCTGGCCGCGTTGCATGGCGCGGTAACCCAATGCGGCGACGGCTTCCGAAGTGGGCAGATTTTTGCCCTTGACCAACGCCGAATTGCCCAGCTCGGCCTTGTCCTGAAAGCCCGAGGCGGTGGGGCCAGGGCACAGCGCGGTCACGGTAACGCCGGTGTCTTCCAGCTCCGACGCAATCGCCTCCGAGAAGCTCAACACAAACGACTTGGTGGCGTAGTACACCGCCATGTAGGGGCCCGGCTGAAAGGCCGCCGTGGAGGCGGTGTTCAGAATCTTGCCGCGCGTCGCCAGCAGATCGGGCAAAAAGAGCTTGGTCAGCACCACCACCGTGTTCATGTTGAGCTGCATCATGGCCAGATCGGAGGGCAGCGCCGAGTCCTTGAACTCACCGAAGGCGCCGAAGCCGGCGTTGTTGACCAGCGCACTGAGCACGATGCCGCGCGCCTGGATGTCGGCATGCAGCTGCGCCGCGCCATCGTTGGTTTCGAGGTCGGCCCCAATGACGGTGACGACCACCTTGAACCGCTGTTGCAGTTCATCGGCCAGGGCCTGCAGCTTGGCCACGCTGCGGGCGGCCAGCACGAGGTGGTAGCCATCGCGTGCGAACTGGTGGGCCAGCGCTTTGCCGATGCCCGACGAGGCGCCGGTGATGAGCGCGGTTTGGGGCGGTGTTGGGGGTGGCGTGGGGTGTGTGACCAAGTGGAATCTCCAAAGAACGGGTGTCGAAACAAGGATTAACAACCCGGCACCCAGGTGCCAGGTCAAGCGGTTTGTGTGGCCTGAGCCCTTCTCAGCCAAGGCCATTGACCTGGCACCCAGGTGCCGGGTTTAGGATGGATCAGATCCTTGTCAACCCGTCCACCCGCCCACCACCCTCCCCCGCCATGAAAACCGTCGTCCACGCCCAGGCCTTCCAAGCGCTGCGAACCACCAGCGCCCTGTGCAAAGCCGCCCACGTGACCCGTGGCCAATTGCGGCTGTACGAAGAAGCGGGCTTGATCGCGCCACAGAGCCGCACCGAAGCCGGTTACCGCCAGTTTGGCCCCGACACGCTGGACCGGCTCAAGGCCATCGGGCACCTGAAAGAACTCGGCTTCACCCTCGCCGACATCGCGCTGCTGCTGTCAGAGCGCGATCAAGGCGCACTCGACGAGCCCGCCATGCAGCGTCTGGCCGCAGACCTGCTGGCGAAGATCGACGAACGCATCGCCGGCCTGCAGGTCATTCGCAGCTACGTGGCGCCGGTGGCCGTGGGCGACATGAGCGTGCTGCAAGACGAAGACTGCCACTTCGTCGTGGAATTCATGACCGCCTTGTCGGCCGAGAAGACCCGGAAAAGGGCCTGAGCACCGGGCCGTGGTGGCGTGTACCCACGTCGGTCGGGTTGGCCGCCATTTCGCGCCAGACCGAATCAGCCAACCGTCACAGCTGCGCCGCACCCAGCGTGAGCCATGTGGCGCCGGGCTGCTTCTCCACCACGATCTGCCCGCCTTGCAGCCGGTAGGTCAACTGGCAGTTGTGCCGGGGGTTGGACAGCACGGTGGGGTTGAAGATGGCCAGGTTTTCGCCGGACGGGCGGCGAACCGAGGGCGTCAGCAAGCCGGGGTGGCCTTCGCGGTGAAGCCGCGCCCCAACCGCCTGGCACAACGCATAGTCCGAGGGGTGCAACAGGTCCGGCGCGTGAGCCACAGCGGGCCGCAGATCGAGCAGCGCCGCGTTGCAAGCCACCCAGTACACCTTGCGCTCGGCAACCACCGCCATCTGCTCAAAGCCGGCATCACTGAGCAGGCCCCGGTACCAGTGGTAGGCCGACTCATGGACCGTGGTTTCCACCGACTCCGACCCGTACCAGACGCCATAAGCGCCATCCGAAAACCGGCTGTTCTGCGTATGCTTGAACGGCCAGCCAATGGCGTTGAACCACTGCGCGTCTTCGAACGGCCGGTCAATCACCGGCTGGCGCGACACATACGGTGCGGGCTTGACCTCGTCTTCCACCTGCTGCGCCAGCCGCCATTCGGCCGGGTCGCCAGACAGATCATCAAACAGGTCTTGCGATTCCCGCAGCGAGACGATGTTGCGGGCCACATCCTGGTGCACATCCGCCAGCGCGATGTGGGCAAACAGCGACTGCATGGCGTGGGCCGCTCAAGCGCCGCGCGCACGGTCAAGGTAGCCACGCACCCGCAGCAAACCGGCAAACCCCCACTCTTTGACCACCTCCACAGGCGTGAGGTTGTCAAAGGCCTTATTGCGGGTGCTCATCCAGCGGTAGGCCAGGTCGCGGTTTTGCGGAAAGAGCAAGCGCAGGTTTTTGTGGATACCCAGCAAGTGGCCCACCCGTTCGTACTGGTCGCGGCTGGTGCCAATGGGTTTGCCGCTGCGGTAGTTGGACAAAGCGGCCCGGTTGCTGGCGGCAATGCCCAGCAGCGCCGCCTGGTCTTCGGTGCTCAGTTGCCAATGCGCGAGCAGGGCCATGACCATCTTGGCCAACGCGCCACGGTCTTGTGACGCGCTCACTTCAGGTTCAGCGGCGGCTGCCATGGTGGGCTCCTTGTGTGGGTGTGGTGCGGGCTTGAAGCTTAACATGCAGTTTGTTAACAAACAATGAATGTTTGAATAAAAACAAAACGTTTGTTGCCCTTGCGCCGCGGCCCCTCTGCAGGACCGACCGCATCCTCCGGTAGCTCATTGGATGGCTCAACAGTCGAGACGACGGGACGGGACGGCACCGCTCAAGACACAGCACAGAGCGGCTCCAGCTACGCCTCGATGACCGCTTCGATATACAGCTTTTCAACCATCACCACCAACACCACCATCAGTGGTGTGGCCAGGATCACGCCGGCCAACCCGAACAACAGGCCGAAGATGACCGCTGCGATGATGCCGAGCACGGCGGGCAAGTTCACCGCCCAGCGCTGCACAAAGGGCATCAAGAGGTTGCCTTCCACCTGCTGGATCGCCACGCACAGCCCCGCCACGTACAAGGCCTGTGTCGGCCCTTGGGTGAAGGCCAGCAACACGGCCAGGATGCCCGATGCAATAGGACCAAAAAACGGAATGAAGGCCAGCAGCCCAGCAATGAAGCCAATGGTTGCCGCCAGCGGTATGCCCAGCACCGCCAGCCCGACGGCCGTGGCCAGGCCCACGAACAGCATCGAGATACTCTGCCCGAGCAGCCAGCGCGACAGCACCTGTCCGCTGGCCAGCAGCGCCCCATCCACGGGCTCCCGCCACGCCGTCGGCACCAGCCGCACCAGCCCGCGGCGGTACAGCTGCGGGTCGGCCGCCAGATACACACCCAGAACCAGCACCAGGCCGATGCTGCCGACCGCGCCAAGCGTGCGCGTGGCGGCGTTGGCCACCCGGGCCCACGGAAGATCGTGAACGCTGAAACCTTCCCACTCGCGGAGCGCGGCCATGCCCAGCGCGTGACCGCGAGCCCAGACCATCACTGCATTCGTCGCTTGCGGCAGGCGCTGCAGCAAGTCCGCGCTCTGCGCCACCAGCAGATCACCGATCAGCCAGGAGC
>CAMBOY010000028.1 GCA_945869245.1 Hydrogenophaga intermedia | reverse complement strand
CGCTGGACATGCAGGTCAAGTTGCTGCGGGTGCTGCAAGAGCGCACCATCTTGCCAGTGGGTGCCGCACGCGAGATTGAGGTCGATGTGCGGGTGGTGGCCGCCACCCACAAAAATCTGGAAAAGGAAGTGGCCGAGGGGCGCTTTCGGGAAGATCTGTACTACCGGCTCAATGTGCTGCCGTGTCAAACCTCGCCCTTGCGCGAACGCACGCTGGACATTCCAGACCTGCTGGCTTTCTACGCGGCGCACTACGCGCGCAGCGCCACCCCGCCGATCCGTTTTGCCAGCGACCTGACCGACGCCTTGATGCGCTACCGCTGGCCGGGCAATGTGCGCGAACTGGCCAATCTGGTGGACCGCTTCACCACCCTGTATGCCGGCAAAGAACTGCACCTGCCAGACATCGCTCCCAGCATGATGCCCGCTGGCTTGGCCCAGATTCAGCGCGAGGCGGCAGAGCAACGGCGCGGTGCATCGGCCTGCCCGTTGGAAGTCTTGTCGGCCATGATGGGCGAGCCCAGCGCGTCTACCGTCTGCGCCCAGGTGGCAGAACGCGCCGCAGAGCCCGGATCCAGCGCTGCCGATGCCGAGGTGGAGTCGGACGCGCTCATGCCTTGGCGCACGGCACCACCCTATGCCGCAGACACCGAGACCGTGACCGGCGACGGCGAGGCCTACGCGCACGATGTGGAGGAAATCATCTGCATGGCCCAAGGCATGGTGCAGCTACCGCCCGACGGCTTGGCGCTCAAAGACCAGTTGGTGCAGATTGAGCGCAGCCTGATCGAGCAGGCGCTGGTCAGGACCAGCGGCAATGTGTCGCAGAGCGCGCGGCTGCTGCGCTTGCAGCGCACCACCTTGATTGAAAAAATCAACAAATACGACCTGCGCCTGCCCGGATGACACCACGCCCGAACGCTCGGCGGCGGTCAGTCCAGCACCAACAAAAACGGTCGCGCATTGCCCACCGGCTCCCGGCAGAAATCATGACCATTGAACGTGTAACTGGTGCAACCAAACACACGGCCGTTGGGGCTGGTCGACGAGGTCCAGTAGTTGTTGATCTGGATGCTCGGAAACACCCGCGTGTTGATGGCGGGCTTGTGACATTGGTCCTGCTTGAGCGATGCCATTTCTCTGACGGTCGGGAGACGCCATGTCCGGCCTGAGGCTTCAGAAAACTCTTTGGCGTACTGCTGCGCGTCGGCTTGGCTCAGTTCCAGCGCTCGTCCCACACATTGCCCTGCCACCAACTGTTCACCCGCTTGACACTGAAACCAGCGCGTGCCGGTGGACTGGTCGAGCACCACACCGCGGTCGTCGATCACGTAATGCTGGATCTCCCCCGCTTGAAAGTGATCGTGGCAAGAAGGCTGTTCGAAATAGCGCTCGCAACCCACCAGCGACAACGCGGCAGCCGCCAAAGCCCATCGTTCAAAGTGCAGTCGTGTCATGGTCAAGTCCTCGCTTAGGTATCGACTCCAGAGCCGCAGGCTTGAAGCATAGTGGGAACTGGCAGAAAACTGTCAAATCCAACAAGACATTCAAGAACCCTCCGCCACGTCCGATTCCCATGGCAAGTACAGCAGAGCAACGCCCGGTGGCGATTGTCAACCCCTACGCAGCAAACCCATCCGTCTAACAGGATCGAACCCATCATGGATATCGCCACCATCATCGGCTTTGTTGCCACTTTCGGACTGATCATCATGTCGATGGGCGATCCTGGCCCTTTCATCGACATGCCCTCGGTCTACATCGTGGTGCTGGGCACCTTGACTGCCGTGCTGGCACGCAGCTCCTTCCCCGAGTTCATCGGCGCCATTGGTGTGGCACTCAAGACCGTGAAATACAAGGTGGACAAGCCCGAAGACCTGATTGAAAAGCTGGTGGAGCTGGGCACCATCGCCCGCAAGGACGGCATGATCGCGCTGGAGGGACAGGACATCGCCAACCCCTTCATGGCAAAGGGCATCCGCATGTTGGTGGACGGCACCGAGGCTTCGCTCATCAAGGGCACCCTGGAGCGCGAAATGGGCATGATCCAAAAGCGCAACAGCGAGGGCATGGCCTTCATCGCGTCGGCCCAGGAAATTGCCCCCGCCATGGGCATGATCGGCACGCTGGTGGGTCTGGTGCTGATGCTAGGCAATATGAGCGACCCCAAGTCCATTGGCCCATCCATGGCCGTGGCGCTGCTCACCACCCTGTACGGCGCGGTGATCGCCAACGTGGTGTGTATTCCGCTCAACCAGAAATTGGCCAAGCTCGACCAAGCCGAGTCGCTCAACCACGAACTGATCATCGAAGGCGTTTTGTTCATCCAGGGCGGTGGCAACCCGCGCATGTTGCCCGATCTGCTGATGCCATTTGTGCATCCCAAGGCCCGCGCCAAGCTCGAAGCGGCAGCCACCTGAGCGACTGAACCGACAGGGAGTACTCCGTGGCCGACGAAGACAAACAAGCCGCCGCCGACGAGGCGCCAGCGCCCCCACCGCCGAAGGCGTTTGGCCCCGACGACTGCCCCAAGTGCGAGGAATGTCCGCCTTGTGTCAAAGGTGCGCCCGCCTGGATGGCGACCTTCGCCGACATGGCCACGCTGCTGATGGCCTTCTTTGTGCTGATTTTGTCGTTCGCCGAAATGAACGTGCCAAAGTTCAAGCAGATCAACGGCTCACTGAAGAACTCGTTTGGCGTGCAGCGGCTGATCCCGGTGGTGGAATCGCCCAAGGCGCAAAGCATTGTGGCGCAACACTTTTCACCATCGGTGGCGCAACCCACGCCGATCAACACCATCCGCCAACAAACCACCGACGACCGCAAAGAAGAGGTCGAGGTCAAAACCGACGTCGCACCCGAAGCCCAGCAGGCGCTGGAGGCCGCGAAACAAGCCTTGGCCCAAGAAATCAGCAAAGGAGAGGTGGAGGTCAAGCTGGAGAACGGCAAGGTTGTGGTGCAAATGAACGACACCCCAAGCGGTGGCGGCGGAGCCGGCAAGTCGGGCAGCCAGCAAGCCGGCGCGTCCAACAGCGGCAGCGCCAGCGCTGGCGCCAACAACAGTGGCGCCCAATCGGGCGGGGAAGCCAGCGGCAAAGCCAGTGGCGGACCGGCCAGCGCCAGCCAGACCGGCGGCTCCAGCCCCAGCGGCGCACAAGCCGGCGCCTCCGGCCCCAAAGGAGACAAAGCCGGCGGCCAGGTCAGCCAGGGCGAGATCGAATTCTTTGCCAAGGTGGCGGATGTGCAAGCCCAAGCCCAGGTACCGGTCGAGGTGCGCGATGCGCGTGCCCAAGATGGCAGCGCAGCGGGCAGCCAAGCACAAGGCGCGGGCGGCCCACAGACCAACAGCGAGTTCCAGCGCATCCGCCAAGAGCTGGCCAAGGAAATTGAAAGCGGCAAAGCCGAGGTCGAGCGCGATGGCGCCAAGATCATCATCCGTTTGGCCGAACAAGGCTCGTTCCGCTCCGGCAGTGCCGACCTGCAACCAGGTTTCACTGAGGTGCTCAGCCAGGTGGGTAAAACCATCGCTCCCAGCAGCGGCCGGGTGTTTGTCGAAGGACACACCGACAACGTGCCCGTGGTGTTCAACGAGCGCTTCCGCTCCAACTGGGATTTGTCGGGCGCGCGCGCAGGCGCGGTGGCCGACTACCTCACCGGCTCTGGTGGCGTACCGTCTGGGCGGCTCAGTGTGTCGGGCTATGCCGACACCCGTCCGCTAGAGACCAACGACAGCGCCGTCGGTCGGGCGCGCAACCGCCGCATCGAAATCATCATCGACGGCGGGGCCTGACAAGCCCCCACCACCGGCTGGCGGCCGCCCCGCGCCGCGCATGGGACGGCCAGACCCCCATGCGGGCCACACGCGATCTGGCGCGCCGCGCACTACCCAGACCCGCGCGGCCGCTGTATAGTGCGATCTGATCCCGAATGTCTGTAACTTATTAAATTACCAACAAAATTATTATTTTTGAAGGTATGAGAACAATTTCATGGTTTTCATCACTGACAGCGCTTGCACTGACATTGGTCGGTCATATACTACTTAACGCTTCTTTCGCTGCACAAGACTTCGATCTGCGAGTGCTGCGCGCGCCCAGCGCGCCCCATGCCTCGCTAGGCGGCCCACCGGTGGTGTCTTGGATCGTTTCGGACCACGGCTGTCCGGCCAGCGCCGATGAACATCGGGTGTTGCGATGGGCGACCAGCGGCTGCGCACAGCGTGAGCCAACACATCAACGCTGCACGGTGTACACCTCCACACGCACCACCCATTCGGTACTCGGCCATTTGGTTCGTTTTTGCTTTGAAGGTCTGTCATGAATCCCGCACCCCACCGCTGGCGCCTGGCGCTGCTGCTGTCGAGCCTGCTGAGCGGGCTGGCTGGGTGCAACACGCTGATTGTGGTTCCACCCAGCACCGATTTGGCGTACTTTGAGCCCTTGCCGCTGAACCAACGCATCATGGACAGCGCCAAGATCAACTGGCAACCCCGCGAGGACGTGCACACCCTGTGTTCGCGCATCACTGGCATTCCGATCACGACCTACAGCCTTCCCATGGCTTGTGCGTATTGGAACGTGGTGCGCAAAGAGTGCACCGTCATCACCGGGCGCGAGTACGGGGTGAACTACCTGGGGCACGAAGTGCGGCACTGCTTTGAAGGCAACTTTCACCCATGACACACGGCGCCACCCCTCCACCCGCATGCCGCCGGCGGTTGCTGCAGCTGGCGCTCGCTGGTGCGCTCGCGCCTTGGTGCGCGCCGGTGCGGGCGCAAGCGCCCGCCAGCACCTGGCGCTGGGGCTATATCAGCAACTACCAACCCTTTAGTTGGTGGGACAGCGACAGCGCAACGCTCAAGGGCTTTCATGTCGAGATTGGCCAAGCCCTGACCCAGCACTGGGGTGTGGCCAGCAGCGCGCGCCACGGCACCTACGCCGACATGTTGTTGGCGCTGCGGCGCCAGGAAATTGATGCGATCGGCAATTTCTTCACCCGCGTGCCCGATTTGCTGGGTGAATTTGCCTTCACCAACGGGCTGCAAGACTTCCGCCTGATGCTGGTCCAGCACGAAGACGACGACCGCACCTTCTTGACGCTCGACGAGATTCCCATCGAGCGGCTGGGCTTGCTGGCCAACACCACGGTCGAAGACCAAATCCAAGCCGCCATCGGCAAAGGCTACCGCGCCTACAAGCGCATCGACGCGGCCTTGGACGATCTGGCGCGCCGACGCATCGATGCGGTGATCGAAGAAGGGTTGATCGTCGAGCACGCGATCCACCAAGGACGTTTGCCGCTCAAGACCACCACGCCGATGTCGGCACCCGTGCGCCTGGGCATGCTGCTAGCCAAAGGCCAGTCCGAGCGGGTCATCCGGGTCAACCAGGGATTGCACGCCATTCGCGAGAATGGCAACGTGGCGCGCATCTCGGAGCGCTGGTTTGGCTACGACGTGACCCAGCGGCGCACCGCTGGCACCTACATCAACTCGCTGCTGCCCGACTAGGCATCAAGCGTCGGGATGCGCCCAGTGGCGCGCGGCGGCGTAGACCGCGTCGGGATACACCGCTTTGCCCCGGCTGCCGTTGTAGCGCCCCAGCGCCAAGAAGGTGTTGCCTTTTTCGCGCTCCAGATAGTGCGCCAGAATCACGCAGCCAAAACGCAAATTGGTCTGCATGTGGAACAGCCGGCTGGCATCGCCGTCGCCGATCACCCGGGCCCAAAACGGCATCACTTGCATGTAGCCGCGCGCGCCAACCCGCGACACCGCGTGTTTGCGAAACGCGCTTTCCACCTGAATCAGGCCCAGCACCAGGGTGGTGTCGAGCCGCGCGCGCTTGCTCTCGTACCACACGGTCTGCAAAAACTCGACGCGCGTCTGAAACTCGGGCTTGCGGCGCTGCAGTCGGTCGCTCATCGCACCCAGCCAGCGCAGATACGCCATGCGCCGCTCGGTGGACGGAAAATCGGGCACCGCTGGCGCCGCATTGGACACGGCCGCACTCAAGGCCGTGCGAACGGAATGGGTCAGCGGCTCCTCCAGCTGGCCCGCTAGGGCGCTGGGCAGCCAAGCGCACCCAGCCGCGCCTGCCCACCACAGCGCCTGACGGCGGCTCAAGCGCGACCCGCTGGTCGCAATCCCGGGCAAACCCAGCTCCCTTGCTGCCATCACGCGCGCGTCAGCAACCGAGCCGCTCTTTCAAGAACGCACCGATCTGGTCCACTGGCACCGCGGTGGCGGCGCTGTCGCGGCGGTGCTGGTATTCGACCTGGCCGTCTTTCAAACCCCGGTCGCCAATCGTCACGCGGTGTGGCACGCCAATGAGTTCCCAATCGGCGAACATGGCACCCGGGCGCTCACCCCGGTCGTCTAGGATCACGTCCACGCCCCATCCCAGCAGGGTGGCGTACAGCGCCTCGGCCGCCTGCTTCACCGCCTCGCTGCGGTCGGCGCCCACCGGGCAAATCACCAGCCGGAAAGGCGCGATCGCGTCGGGCCAGATGATGCCGCGCTCGTCGTGGTTTTGTTCAATCGCCGCCGCCGGCAAGCGCGTCACGCCAATGCCATAACAGCCCATTTCAAAATGTTTGGGCTTGCCGTCGGTGTCGAGGAAGGTGGCGTTCATCGCCTTGCTGTACTTGGTGCCCAGGTAGAACACATGACCCACCTCAATGCCGCGCTCAATGGCCAGGGCGCCCTTGCCGTCAGGCGAGGGGTCGCCCGCGAGCACGTTGCGCAGATCGGCCACCACCTCGGGCTCGGGCAGGTCGCGGCCCCAGTTGACGCCGGTGAAGTGAAAGTCCACCGCGTTGGCGCCACACACCCAGTCGCTCATGACCGCGACCTCGCGGTCCACCACCAAGCGCACTGGTTTTTTCAGATTGAGCGGGCCGAGGTAACCCGGCGTGCAGCCGAAGTGGTCCTCAATCTCGGCCACAGTGGCGAAGCGGTAGCCGGTGTCCAGGCCGGGCACCTTGCTGACTTTCACCTCGTTCATGTCGTGGTCGCCGCGCAGCAGCAGCAACCAGACCTGGCTCTTGACCAACTCACCCGCGTCGTTGAGTTGGTCCGAGGCCAGCACCAGCGACTTGACCGTCTGCGCCAGCGGCAAGCCCAGCAGTTCGGCCACGTCGGCACAGGTGCTTTTGCCAGGGGTTGGCGTTTGTGTGAGTAACTGCTTACCCTCGGCGCGTGCGTGGGTAGGCGCAGCCGCTTCGGCTTTTTCTATATTGGCGGCGTAGTCGCTCTGGGGGCAGTAAACGATCGCGTCTTCGCCAGTGGCTGCGATCACCTGAAACTCTTCGCTCAGGTCACCGCCAATGGCGCCGCTGTCGGCAGCGACCGCGCGGTAGCGCAAACCGAAGCGATCAAAGATACGTCGGTAAGCGCTCGCCATCACCTGGTAGCTGGCCTTGGCGGCCGCTTCGTCGCGGTCAAAGCTGTAGGCGTCTTTCATGATGAATTCGCGCCCGCGCATCAAACCAAAACGCGGCCGACGCTCGTCGCGGAACTTGGTCTGTATTTGGTAGAAGTTTTTCGGCAGCTGCTTGTAGCTGCGCAACTCTTGTCGGGCAATGTCGGTGACCACTTCCTCACTGGTGGGCTGGATCACATAGTCGCGTCCGTGGCGGTCTTGGATGCGCAGAAGCTCCGGGCCCATCTTGTCGAAGCGACCGGTTTCTTGCCACAGCTCGGCCGGCTGCACCACCGGCATGGTGAGCTCCACCGCACCGGCGCGGTTCATTTCTTCGCGGACGATGGCTTCGACCTTCTGAATCACCCGCAGGCCCATGGGCATGTAGTTGTAGATGCCGGCACCGAGTTTTTTGATCATGCCGGCGCGCGTCATGAGCTGGTGGCTCACCACTTCGGCGTCGGCCGGGGCTTCCTTCAGGGTCGAAACAAAAAATTGCGAGGCTTTCATGGTGGCTAGGGGTGATGGAGATAGGGCTTCGCAAGCTGCGAAGCCCCATGCATAATCCATTCAGTTTGAAAATTTGGGGTTGATTATGCTGGACAGGGAAGGCTTCAGGCCGAATGTCGGCATCATTCTGCTCAACCAGAAAAATCAGGTGTTTTGGGGCAAGCGCATCCGCTCGCATTCTTGGCAGTTTCCACAAGGCGGCATAGACCGCGGCGAAACACCAGAGCAAGCGATGTTCCGCGAGCTGCACGAGGAAGTGGGCCTCTTGCCGGAACACGTGACGATCGTTGCCCGAACCCGGGACTGGTTGCGCTACGAGGTGCCAGACCGCTTCATCCGCCGCGACGCGCGCGGTCACTACAAAGGTCAAAAGCAGATCTGGTATTTGCTGCGCTTGGTCGCGCAAGACTGGAACCTGAACCTGCGCGCCACCAGCCACCCAGAGTTCGACGCTTGGCGCTGGAACGACTACTGGGTGCCGCTGGACGTGGTGGTCGAGTTCAAGCGCGATGTGTACCAAATGGCCTTGACCGAACTGGCCCGCTATCTGCCCAAAGGAGATGCGCGGGGGCGCTACTTGCGCGGCATGCAACGACCCGCGCGCGGCGAGCGCTCGCCGTTTGCGCGGCTGGGTGGAATCGAGATGGAACTGCCGCCAGGCGCCAGCTTCGACCCAACGCCACCCGACACCCAGGATCAAGACGCCGTCAGGACCTGATCACCAGGTTGTCGCGGTGGATCATTTCCGGCTCGGCGGCATAGCCCAGCAAACGCTCGATGTCGCTGGACGCTTTGCGGCACAGCAGGCGCGCCTCGGAGCTGGCGTAATTGGCCAGCCCGCGCGCGACCTCCTGACCGGCGGGATCGAGCACCGCAATCACCTCGCCGCGCGAGAAGTCGCCCTCAACCGCCGTCATGCCAATGGGCAGCAGGCTTTTGCCTTCGCCGGCAATTTTGCTGACCGCGCCGGCGTCGACCGTCACGGCGCCGCGCAGCTGCAGATGGTCGGCCATCCAGCGCTTGCGGGCTTGGTACTTGGCGGTCTGCGCCAGCAAGGCGGTGCCGATGGCCTCGCCCGCCATCAGGCGCAGCAAAGCCTTGGGCTCGCGCCCCCACGCAATCACAGTAGAAGCGCCTGACGCCGCGGCGCGCTTGGCTGCCAGAATTTTGGTGATCATGCCGCCCTTGCCAATGCCGCTGCCAGCGCCACCGGCCATGGCCTCCAGCGCAGGGTCACCGGCTTGCGACACGTGTACAAAAGTGGCGTCTGGGTCTTTGCGTGGATCGGCGGTGTACAGACCTTTTTGGTCGGTCAGAATGACCAGCACATCGGCCTCAACCAGATTGGCCACCAAAGCACCCAAAGTGTCGTTGTCGCCAAACTTGATTTCGTCGTTGACCACCGTGTCGTTTTCGTTGATCACGGGCACCACCCGGTGCAGCAACAAAGTCAGCAGCGTAGAGCGAGCGTTGAGGTAGCGCTCGCGGTCGGCCAGATCGGCATGGGTCAACAACACCTGCGCACTGCCCACACCACACTCACGCAACTTGGTCTCGTACATCTGCACCAGACCCATCTGCCCCACCGCTGCGGCGGCTTGCAGTTCGTTGATGGCGGTCGGCCGCGTGTTCCAGCCTAGGCGCTTCATGCCCTCGGCTACCGCACCACTGCTCACCATGATGACCTCGCGCCCTTCGGCCACCAAGGCCGCAAGCTGCTCGCTCCACTGGGCGATGGCCAATTCGTCCAAACCCCGACCCTCGTTGGTCACCAGGCTGGAGCCCACCTTCACGACAATGCGGCGCGCAGAAGAGAACACAGCGGCCGATGCCGCAGCAGAGAGATCGGTCATGGTGACAAGTCTTGGATCAGGCGATGTCGGAGCCGAAGCGGGGGTCTACCTCGGCCGGTGGCTGGCTGTCTCGGTGCACCTTGGCGATGTGCTCGTAGACGGTCTGAATCAGCAACTGGGTGCCTTCGCGGGTGAGCGCGGAAATCTCAAACACCGGGCCTTTGTAGCGCATGCGCTTCACAAAGTCTTTGACCCGGGCCTCGCGCTGCTCGGCAGGCACCATATCGAGCTTGTTGAGCACCAGCCAGCGCGTCTTGTTGTAGAGCTCAGCGTCGAATTTTTTGAGTTCCGCCACAATCGCTTTGGCTTGCGCCACCGGGTCTACCGCGTCGTCGAATGGAGCCATGTCGACCACGTGCAGCAGCAAACGGGTGCGCTGCAGATGCCGCAAAAACTGATGCCCCAGGCCTGCGCCCTCGGACGCGCCCTCAATCAGGCCCGGCACATCGGCCACAACAAAGCTTTTCTCGGGTGCGACCCGCACCACACCCAGATTCGGGTGCAAGGTGGTGAACGGGTAATCGGCGATCTTGGGCCGCGCGTTGGAAATGGCCGCAATCAACGTGCTTTTGCCGGCGTTGGGCATGCCCAGCAAGCCCACATCGGCCAAGACCTTGAGCTCAAGCTGCAAGACGCGGCGGTCGCCGGGCCAGCCCGGCGTTTTCTGGCGCGGGGCGCGGTTGATCGAGCTTTTGTAATGCAGATTGCCAAAACCGCCGTCGCCACCTTTGGCGATCAGAATCTGCTCGCCAGGAGTCAACAACTCAAACAGCACCTGACCGGTTTCGGCGTCGGAGATGATGGTGCCCACCGGCATCTTCAACACGATGTCGTCGCCCTTGACGCCAAACATGTCGGAGCCTTTGCCGTGCTCGCCACGGTGGGCTTCGAATTTGCGGGTGTAGCGAAAGTCGACCAAGGTGTTGAGGCTGGCATCGGCCAGGGCGTAGACATGACCGCCGCGCCCGCCATCGCCCCCGTCGGGACCGCCAAATTCCTTGTACTTCTCGTGCCGAAACGAGGCGCAGCCGTTGCCACCGTCGCCGGCCGCGACTTCGATTGTGGCTTCATCAACAAACTTCATTGGCCGCTCTCCATACCGGGCACATGCCCATCAACCAAAAAGCCCGCATGCAGCGGGCTTTTGTGGTGTCGGTGTGTGGGTCCAGACGCAGCATGCCGCGTCTTGGCACACGCCCGAATCAGGCCGGGGTGACGCTCACCACTTGGCGATTCAAGGGACCCTTGACCGCAAAGCTCACGTGACCATCGGCCGTGGCAAACAAGGTGTGGTCCTTGCCCAGACCGACGTTGTCGCCGGGATGGAACTTGGTGCCACGCTGGCGCACGATGATGGCGCCAGCGCTCACCACCTGACCACCAAACACCTTCACGCCGAGCATTTTGGGCTTGGAATCGCGCCCGTTTCGCGTAGAGCCGCCGCCTTTTTTCTGTGCCATTTCAAACTACTCCTCAGGCGGCGATCGAAGCGATCTGCAACTCGGTGAAATTTTGCCGGTGACCTTGGCGCTTTTGGTAGTGCTTGCGACGGCGCATCTTGAAGATGCGAACCTTGTCGTGCCGACCATGGGACAAGACCGTGACCGTGACAGTTGCGCCGGACACCAGGGGCGTGCCAACCTTGAGCTCGGCGCCGTTTCCGACGGCCAGCACCTGGTCAATCACGATTTCCTGGCCCACTTCCGCAGCAATCTGTTCTACTTTGATTTTCTCGCCAGCAGCAACACGATACTGTTTGCCGCCGGTTTTTATGACCGCGTACATATGAACCTCTGAAAGAAAAATTCAGCAACAAAACGCTGAACTGTGCATTCTAAACCATGGGCGCCGTCTGCGGCAATGCCAGCGCCGCAGCCAAGTCCATCAAGCCAGACGGAACTGGCGCTGCTGCCCCAGCGCGGCAGCCAGTGAATGCACCACATCGACCAGCGCCGCCCCCTGGGCCGCCAGCTCTTCGGCCGCCACCGACCCTTCTTCCGACCCAGCCGCGACGCGGTTCACCACATCGCCGATATGCCCAAGAGTCTGGCGAACACGCTCGAACGCCTGCAACTGCTCACCACTCAGCCGTTGCACCTTTACAACAACACTGGCGACCGCCTCGGTTTGTTGACGCAGACCACCCATGGCCGCGAGCACTTGCTCGACTTGCCGACGCCCTTCGGCGGTGCGGCGACTGGACTCGGCCACCAAATCAGACGCTTCGCGCGCGGCCTGGGCGCAGCGCTGCGCCAAACTGCGCACCTCGTCGGCCACTACCGCAAAACCGGCGCCCGCTTGCCCGGCGCGCGCAGCTTCCACCGCCGCATTGAGCGCCAAGATATTGGTCTGGAACGCAATCTCGTCGATGGCGTGGTTGATCTTGTTGATGCGAGCGGCGGATTCGCTGATGTGGTCCATCGACACATCCAGCTGATCGAGTGCGCCAGAGACCTCGTCAAAATGCACCCGCTGCTGCGACACCAAGGCCACCGATTCGCGCACCGATTGCGCCGACCCCTGCAAAGCCGAGGCCGAGTGGTCAAGCACCATCGAAATGTCTTGAATACCCAGCACCTGGCGGGATGCGCCATCGGACAGGGCCGCGCTCGACGAGGCCACCTGCGCCGACCCGGCTGCGACCTGACCCGAAATGTCGGCGATGCTGTCGACTGCCCGACCCAAGGACCGCTGGTGCACCCGCACCGCCGTCCACGACAAACCCACCGCCAGCAAAGCCAAGCCCACAGCGATGCCCAACAGCCATGTGCTGCGCGACTGCGCTTGTGTCACTGCGCTTGCGGTGCGTTGGTCCATGCGGCGTTCGAACTCGTCGATCGGCCCCATGATGGTGGCCTTGTCCGCGTGGTACTGGCGGTCGTGCATGATGCGCCGCGCCAGCTCCAAATCGGGTTCGGCGCGGCGGGTGTAGCCCCCTCGCCCATCGTCGAACAGGCCCTTGACCGCGTTCATGGCGATGGTTTCGGTGGTCACCAGTTGGTTGGAGTTGCGCTCGGCCAATTCCAACAAGGCAAACTCTTCGGCAGTGAATCCCGCCTGCTGCATCAGCTCACGCAAGGGCACGGTGCGGCCGTCGGCACGCGCCAGGGTGCCGTTGCGCACCGCCAAAATGTCCCAATACGCCTTTTCATGGGCCGCATCGGTGGTCACCACGTAGGTGCGGGCTAGGCGGGTGAGATCCTCCGAACTCATGCGCAGTTCGGCCGCCAGAGCCAACGACCGCTCTCTCAGCTCGTAGGTGTCTTGCAAGCGGCCCTGGTTCCAGACGTTGACCACGGACAGGCCCAGCAGCAACAGCACCGGAAACAGCGTGTTGAGCCGCAACACCCGCATCATGTTAAATATGCGCATCGATTTAGCACCTTTTGCAAGAACCTACCGATTCTGGCAAATGCGATACACACTTGCCAGTCAGCCAATGGTTTACATCCGTGCGGCGCTTGGCAGCGGCCGGTGGCCGCCAAAGCCCGATAATCGGTGGGGTACCGCCTTCCACACTGCACAACTTGAGCCATTCCCACACCCCATCCCCCCTGGACCTCATCGCAGACGAGATGCGCTTGGTCGATGCCGTGATCGCTCAGCGCCTGGCGTCGCGGGTGCCTCTGATCAAAGACGTGGCGCAATACATCATCTCTGCCGGAGGCAAGCGCCTACGGCCCGCGCTGCTGCTGCTGTGTTCTGGCGCCATCGGATCGAGCCACCGCGACCGCCACAGCCTGGCGGCGGTGGTGGAGTTCATCCACACCGCCACCTTGCTGCACGACGATGTGGTCGACGAATCGACGCTGCGGCGCGGACGCGCGACCGCCAACGAGGCGTTTGGCAATGCGGCCAGTGTGCTGGTCGGGGACTTTTTGTACAGCCGCGCCTTCCAGATGATGGTCGACACCGACAACATGCGCATCATGCAAATCTTGTCGGACGCCACCAATGTCATCGCCGAGGGCGAGGTGATGCAGCTGGTCAATATGCGCGACGCGTCCTTGACCGAGGCGGGCTACCTCGATGTGATCCGCTCCAAAACCGCCAAGCTGTTTGAGGCCAGCGCCCGCTTGGCGGCGGTCTTGGTCGACGCCTCGCCAGCCACCGAAGCCGCTTGCGCCACCTATGGCCAAGCGATTGGCACCGCATTTCAAGTGATTGACGATGTGCTCGATTACGAAGGCGAAGCGGCACACATGGGTAAAAACCTGGGCGACGACTTGCGCGAAGGCAAGGTGACGCTGCCGGTGATTGTGGCGCTGCGCGAGGCCGACACCGCCGAGCAAGCGATTCTGCGGGAAGCGATTGAAGAAGGGCAGCTTGAACGCTTGACCGAGATCGTGGCAATCGTCAAACGGCGCGGTGGGCTTGACGCGGCGCGCCAAGCGGCCATGGCCGAGGCCCGCCGCGCGACACAGGCGATCAGTGAGCTGCCCGACAATGCGCACCGCGGCGCTTTGCTACAATTGGCGGCTGATTTGTTGCGGCGTCAGCAGTGACAATCACACACCTTGCAAGCCCCATACCGCGTCACAGCGCGGGGCTTGTGGGGTATCGGGGTGTAGCTTAGCCTGGTAGAGCGCTACGTTCGGGACGTAGAGGCCGGAGGTTCGAATCCTCTCACCCCGACCACGCGGTCATTGCATTTGTGCACCAATTGCCGTTTTTGTGCGGCATTGCCTGTCGCCTATTGTTGGCCGATGTCGGTTTTGCGCTAGATTCGGGGCACTATGGCTAACATGGATTCTGTCCTCCACGACACCCGCCACCTCAACTTGCCCGGACTCGCCCGTGTGCTGGTGACCGCTGGCAAGCTCGACGCGCAGTCGGCCGAAGACGTCTACCGCCGCTCGCAAGAAAAGAACAGCAGCTTTCTCGGCGAACTCATGGGCAGCGCCGCCGTGTCGGCGCGCGATTTGGCGCACGCCATGTCGACCGCGTTTGCGGTGCCCATTCTGGACCTCGACGCAATCGACCCGCAAAAGCTGCCCAAGACCCTGCTTGATCCCAAAATCTGCGCCGACTTGCGCTTGTTGCCCCTGAGCAAGCGCAACAACCGCTTGTTGGTCGCCACCTCCGACCCCACCAACCAACAGGCGCAAGAAAAAATCAAATTCGCCACCCAATATGCGGTGGACTGGGTGGTGGTCGAGCACGACAAACTCTCCAAACTGGTCGACAGCCAAACTGCCAACATCAACCAGGTGATGGACAACCTGGCCACCGGCGGCGAGATCGACTTCGACGAACTGGCGCCCGATGCGCTGACCTCGGACTTCAACGAAAAGCCCGGCACCTCCGAAGTCGAGGACGCCCCGGTTGTCAAGTTTCTGCACAAGATGCTGATCGACGCGTTCAATATGCGCGCGTCCGACTTGCACTTCGAGCCCTACGAGAACACCTACCGGGTGCGCTTTCGCATCGACGGTGAACTGCGCGAAATCTCCTCGCCACCCGTGGGCATCAAAGACAAGCTGGCCTCGCGCATCAAGGTGATCAGCCGCTTGGACATTTCTGAAAAGCGCCTGCCCCAAGACGGGCGCATGAAGCTCAAGGTCAGCACGGACCGCACCATCGATTTCCGGGTCAGCACCCTGCCCACCCTGTTTGGTGAAAAGATCGTGATCCGTATTCTCGATCCGAGCAGCGCCAAGCTGGGCATCGACGCCTTGGGCTACGAGCCGGAAGAAAAACAGCGGTTGGTCGAGGCGATTTCGCGACCCTACGGCATGGTCTTGGTCACCGGCCCCACGGGCTCGGGCAAAACCGTGTCGCTCTACACCTGCCTGAACATTCTGAACCAGCCCGGCGTGAACATTTCCACCGCCGAGGACCCGTCCGAAATCAATTTGCCTGGCGTCAACCAGGTGAACATCAACGAAAAAGCGGGCCTGAACTTCTCGACCGCGCTGCGCGCTTTCCTGCGCCAGGATCCGGACGTGATCATGGTGGGCGAAATCCGCGATCTGGAGACCGCCGACATCGCCATCAAAGCGGCACAAACCGGCCACTTGGTGCTGTCGACCTTGCACACCAACGACGCCCCGGCGACGCTGTCTCGCATGCTCAATATGGGCATTCCGGCGTTCAACATCGCCGCCAGTGTGACCCTGATCACCGCCCAGCGGCTGGCCCGCAAACTGTGCCCCAACTGCAAGGCCCCTGCCGATGTGCCCCACCAGGCGCTGCTCGACGCCGGCTTTCGACCACAAGACCTCGATGGCAGCTGGACGCCGTACAAGCCCGTGGGCTGCCCAGCGTGCAACAACGGCTACAAAGGACGGCTGGGTTTGTACCAAGTCATGCCGATCACCGAAGAGATCCAACGCATCATCTTGCGCGGCGGCTCGACGCTGGAGATTTCTGAGCAAGCGCGGCGCGAAGGCGTGCGCAATCTGCGCGAATCCGGCCTCATCAAGGTCAAACAAGGCATCACTTCGCTGGAAGAAGTGATATCTGCCACCAACAACTGAGCCACCAAGCCCAACAGCCGCACACCGATCCATGGCCAGCAAAACCCCCAGCTCCAGCACCAAAGACCATTTGTTCGAATGGGAAGGCAAAGACCGCAAAGGCAAGGCCGTGCGCGGCGAGTTGCGGGCGGTCACGGAGCAGCAAGTGGTGGCCACGCTGCGGCGGCAAAATGTGGTGGTCACCAAAGTCCGCAAGCGCCGCATGTCGGGCTTTAGCCGCATCTCGGCCAAGGACGTCTCGGTGTTCACACGGCAGTTGGCGTCGATGATGAAGGCGGGTGTGCCTTTGCTGCAGGCCTTTGACATCGTCGGCCGTGGCAACCCCAATCCAGCGGTCAACAAACTCATCAACGACATCCGCACCGATATCGAAACCGGCACCTCGATGAGCGCAGCGTTTCGCAAGCGGCCACAACACTTCGACTCGCTGTATTGCAACATGATCGCCGCCGGTGAAGCGGCCGGCATTTTGGACCAGATGCTCGATCGGCTGGCGCTCTACATGGAGAAGGTCGAGGGCATCAAATCCAAAATCAAACGCGCTTTGATGTACCCGGTGGCGGTGTTCATCGTGGCGTTTCTGGTCATCTCGGTGATCATGCTGTTTGTGATTCCATCGTTCAAAGAAGTGTTTTCCTCGTTTGGGGCGGAGCTTCCACTGCCGACCCAGATGGTGATCTCGCTGAGCGAGTTCTTCATCGACTACTGGTGGGCCATTTTTGGCGGCATTGGCTTGGGCTTGTTTTTGTTCCTGCGGGCCTGGAAGCGCAGCGTGGCCCTGCAAATGGTCATGGACCGCCTGATGCTGCGAGTGCCCGTGATGGGAGACCTGGTGCGCAAATCGGTGATTGCGCGCTGGACCCGCACCATGTCGACCATGTTTGCGGCCGGCGTGCCGCTGGTCGAGGCGCTGGAATCGGTGGGCGGCGCCGCCGGCAACGCGGTGTACGCGGCCGCCACACAACGCATTCAACAAGAGGTCTCCACCGGCACCAGCCTGACCACGGCCATGATCAACACCAATGTGTTTCCGTCCATGGTGGTGCAAATGAGTGCGGTCGGCGAAGAATCCGGAGCCCTCGACCACATGCTGAGCAAAGCGGCTGAGTTTTATGAGCAGGAGGTCGACGACATGGCGGCCGGCCTCTCCAGCCTGATGGAGCCCATCATCATCGTGGTGCTGGGCACCTTGATCGGTGGCATTGTGGTGGCCATGTATTTGCCCATCTTCAAAATGGGCCAGGTGGTCTGATGCCCCCCATCGACGGTTGGGCGCTCTGGGCAAGCCTGGGCGTGCTGGGCCTGCTGATCGGCAGTTTTTTGAATGTGGTGATCCACCGGCTGCCCCAGATGATGGAGCGCCGCTGGGCCACCGAGTGCGCCGAACTGCGCAGCGAGACCACCGACACGACCAGCGACACCGCCGCCGCGCGCTACGACTTGGTGCAGCCAGCGTCGACCTGCCCCCACTGTGGCCACACCATTCGCTGGTTCGAAAACATTCCTGTGCTGAGTTATGTGTGGCTCAAGGGCCGCTGCAGCGCCTGCCATGCCCCGATCAGCTGGCGCTACCCGCTGGTGGAGCTGCTCACCGCGCTGGTGTTTGCGGCGCTGGCTTGGCGCTGGGGCGCGTCGCTGCACACACTCGCTTTGTGTGGCTTCGCCGCCGCGTTGATCGCGCTCACCTGGATCGACTGGGACACCACTCTGCTGCCCGACGACATCACCCTGCCCCTGGTCTGGGCCGGCTTGTTGGTGGCGGCGCTGCA